>JAQYWN010000125.1 GCA_029379265.1 Rhizonema sp. NSF051 | reverse complement strand
ATTTATAGCTGATAAAATTTGCTGTCTTGCGATTGCTAAAGTTAGATCATGTGCATTTAAACACTTATAATAAGGTTCTACGAATCTAGTTTTTTTCAAGTAATTAAACGGACATGATACTTGATTTATATTACTGTTAAGACAACTATTTAAGTTATGAATATTACATAATTAGCATGGCACTGAGAGCGCTCGTCTGTCCTCAGTTGGAGTACGTAACTATAAAGTTACAATTGGACGAAATAATGGTTGATAATACAAGCATAATATGCATACAGTGCAATCACGGTTAATGTCGGTGATGATTACACCTGCGGAATATGGGATGCAAATAAGGCTCTCAAAAAATGCCACAGGAAAAGACTTTCACAGACGCCGAAATGGAGGAGGCAATTAAATACTTGCTACTTGCTACTAAACCACTTTTCATAAAGCTGTTGATAAGTATTATTCTCCTGTATTGTTAGCAAAGCTTTATTCACGGGTTTTCGATAAGGACTGTTCGTTGGGAAGACAATGCCGTAGTTCTCCTTGCGGAAAATAGCGCCAATCACTTTCACCTTTCCTTTTCCTTCATGTGAGGCGTAGTAGAGGAGAACAGGTGCGTCAAAAACAACCGCATCTGCCTGTCCTTGTAAAAGTGACTCTGAAGCTTGAGCCAGCTTATTGAACTCTACAACCTCAACGTTTTGTTGATGCAGGTAATTTGCTGACGTACTACTCCTGACAGTAGCAACGCGCTTCCCGACTAAGTCATTAGGACCTTTGATATTTCCCTGTAACTGCTCTACTGTAAGCGATGTCGTTACTGTAGCTGTGAAGTATGCGACGAAGACAACAGCAGCAAACATCCAGACTACAGCTATTATCCGTCCTGCTACACTTCTAGGCATTTCGTCAGCTTGGGTAGCCAAAGTTTCCGCAGCCCACCAGTAAGCTTTGAAAATCCCAGGAAAGTAGGATGGAGTTGGAATTATCCCTCCAGATCGGCGGCGCTCAAAAAACCAGACGAGGTGGGCTGGTACAAGGATGATCACCAAAATAACACCAATAAGTTGCATCAGGGCAGGTGAAAAAATGACCGCCAGCAAATCAAACACTGATTTGATACCACGAGGTTGCGATCGCACTAAAATCTGGAGTCCTGATTCAAACATAGGTTGGGAGAAATCAAAATCCTTATCCCGTTCGGCAGTGATAGATATATTGCCAATCCCTACGTCCGCCTTGCCTGACTTGATGGAAGAGAGTAGATCTTGAGTCGTTGGATTCATAAGTAGCTCGGACTTAACATTCATCTCCTTAGAGATGCTGCGCCAAAGATCAATACTAAATCCTGTCATCTGACCATTTTCCTCAATTACAAAGGGTGTGGCTAATCCCGTAGCCACATGCAAAGGTTTCGTTGGGTTCTGCGCTGACACCGAATCTACCATCAGCGTCAGGACTAAAAATGTAACTCTTAACCACCGCGAAGAATCCCGAGTGAAGGACTTTTTACTTTGGTTACTGTTGTTATTCGCACACTTCCTAACTATCAGATTTAAGGAAAACATTCTAAAAAGCGTTTATGCAAGCATTGATGTTTCTTTACACTACAACTGACCCGCCCTCCCTTGCAAGGCAGCTATGAGTCACGGATTGATAGCAGAAGGAAGATATTACTTTTTATACTAACTTTATCGTATCCAAGCCTTCACCCATTCGGAAAAGAACCCCACCCCTAATACCGTTTCACTTTAAAGTTGATACATTTAGGCAAGCAGGGGAAGCAGGGGAAGCGAATTGTATCAAGATTTTCGTGAAATGCTACAACCCCTCCCCCTTCGGGTGACGCTCGTTCCGACGCTCGTGCCGACGCTCGAAGACTCGCTATAGTACCTCCAGTGTTTGACCTCGTCCCACTGACTTGGACGATAGCGCTCGTGAGCGATGAAGCTGCGCCGATCGTGCACAGCTTCAGTCTCAGCCTGCATCACATGCACAGTGGCATCGGGGAAATCTTCTAAGCCGCCAGCATGATCGAAATCGAGGTGGGTAAGCACGATATGGCGCACGTCGCTTGCAGAAAAGCCGAGCCGCTCTACCTGATCGAGGGCTGTGTATTTTCGCTCAAACTGGATACGATTGAGATTCATGAAGAACGGACTGAGTCGCGATAATGGTGCTTTGACATCACGCTGACCAAAGCCAGTATCAATCAGAACAAGCCCCTGCTCTGTCTCGACGAGCAGGCAGTGGCAGACAAGGCATGCTGTTGGACCGCGACTGAAGCCATCGAAAAGCGGTCCACCAATCGGGCACATACACCCGCAATTGAGATGATGAATACGCATAGATAGTTCCTAACATTACACTGAATTCTAACAATCTTTCTACGGCTGCTAGGTAACAATTTTTAGTGTTCAGGATTACACTCAGTTGCTCTGTAATATTAAGATTAGCAAACTGCATTGGCTCAGCTACTACGCCTCCACCCAAGGAAGGAATGTTAGATGATGTGGTGTTTAACGGCAAAGAGTATCTGGGTGAAGTACTTGTTCAATATAATCCCTACTCGCTAGGGAAACTACACAAAGAACGTTTGCGAGGTGAAATGTTGCCTCGATGCTGGCAAGTACAAGTTAATATAGATTTAATGGGTAACTCTGTGTTTGAAGGGGCAAGGGCGATCTCTCGAGTTTCTGGGTGTGACATCAAAATTGCTACAGAATTGATGAATAATCTGCCTGGAGTCATACCAAAGCCCATGTACAAACACCCTTGCGAGAGGGTTTAGTACGAAAACTGAGCCAACTTCAGTGTTTGGCTCAGTTTAGACTTTATTCCACTTAGCGATCGCAGATGACTCATCGATTCTTAAACAGCGCGTTGTTTTACTAGGTGTTTGCCTTGCTATGGTAAACCATTAACCCTGTGATAATTTCGGACTGAGTCTTGTTGAGGTATACAGCGCGATCATCTACAAAATCTACCCAGTCCATAGGAATCCAATGATGTTGCCCATCCGATGAATCACTCTGAGTTAGCTTGATGTACTTCTCGCCATCAATGTGTTCTACAGTACCAATAGGCGCTCCTGGTATGTCACCCTCACTTTTAGTGTGTACCGTCAAATGTCCCTTAATCTTTAATGTATCCATAGGAAACCTCGGAATTTAAAATTACTGAACTTGATATTTGAGTAGCTGTGTCATTTGAAAAACAAATTTCACGCTCACACCGTTTGGATAGCCGTATATCGACTAGACAGATTGGAGTTATGGTATTAGGCTGAGCTTTATATCATTGCGGTAAATTGGCAATTCATTAGTTAGTGACAGTGTTTGGGATTATGGCAAATCCCTCTCATGAGAGACACAAGAATGCTTGTAATCAGGTAAACATAAAGGCTAAATTACTATAACGAACTATTCTTAGATCACTATAACTGCCTAGCAGGTGGCAAATAACCGGGCATTTACCCAAAATAGTATGGTAAACTTACCCAAAATAGTGTAGGGAATTTACCCAATGTAGATTTACTAATATGCAACGCTCATCGAGTGACGAATTTATCTCGAATGCTCAACCTCGTTCAGCAGTGCAATCATACGCTCCTACTGATTTAATCCTTGTCATTTCAAATAACTGCTGGGCATTCCTCCCGAGAAAACCATCAAAAAGCACTTGCTGACTTGCGTCCACATCCACCATATAGCGCTGGGCTATTTCATAATAAGCGTACTTCCACGGAATCTGAATTGGTGTATTTGTAATATCATTTAATACTGTGGCAACTTCTGTCACTGCTTGAGTTGCTGTTTGTCGCAAACCACAGGTAATATCCCCTTCAATCTCAGCTTTCATCGGCACACCTAGTTTAGCTAAGCCAGAAGCGGTTGTATCTATATCTGGGTATTTTGGCGTGTTCTGACGGTTAACGTAGCCCGTAAAGTGATTGACTGCATAACCGTGTAGCAAAACCCAAGCACCATACTGAGTGACTTGATTAACTTCCTGCAAGACAGAATATCGGGGAGGTTGCCAAGGGCGGGTAAAGATTTTTTGGAGTTGTTGGACAAGGTGTTTAGTCTGGTCATCAAATGTATCGGTAATTGCTGAGAAGCTCAGTAAATTTTCGCCTGCTACTGTTTGGTGGAGCAGTTCGACTATCTCGATTGGCAATTCATCGACAATCAATTCGCTGATAAATAACTTGGGTAAATCAAATTCCTCTTGCTGTGGATGGCGATAGTGACGGGCGTAAAGATGCGTTTGTGCAAAAGTGTACTCTCCGGCAGCTTCATAACCCAAAGCTTCAGCAAGTTTCCCCAGGTAGTCAATTCCCAAGTTAACTTTACCCTGTGCAGCATCTACTGTCATTCGCAAAGACCGAAAGGCGATGTGGTCGTTGACGATAGTTCCACCCGCAGCAGTTATCATCTCCTGGTAGGTACGGGCATAACTTACCCGAGAACTGTATTCAAGCCAAAGTGCTTCCCAAAGGTGACGGGTAATTTCAGGGATCATGACGCAAGTAGGGGTGGGTTTAATAAGAGGCATTCTCGGAAAGGGCAAAATTCTAATTAAAGCGAATTTTTTAAAACATCAGTAAAAATATTTAAGGCAACTTGAATTTGGTCACTATCGATGACTAGAGGCGGACAAAAGCGAATTGCTGCTTTACCGCAACCAAGTAACAACAGCCCTTGCTTGAAAGCTTGTTGAAGAATGCGATCGCGTAGTTGGGGATCGAGATTACCTTCAGTATCCAACAAATCGACAGCCACCATCAAACCCTTACCTCTTGGTGGCGAAGTTCGCTGATACTGCTGTTCTAAACGACGCAAACCAGCTTGCAATAATTCTCCCATCAGGGTGGCATTTCTCATCAAGCCGTTTTCGAGCAGTCGTAAGGTAGCAATAGCAGCAGCACAAGCTACGGGATTGCCACCAAAGGTTGTCGCATGGGAACCAGGAGGCCAAGTCATTAGTTCGGGACGAGAGAGAATTGCTCCTAAAGGAAGTCCACTCGCAATCCCTTTGGCGGTGGTTATGATATCTGGCATGACATTCCAATGCTCAATTGCAAACAACCGCCCAGTACGTCCCATACCTGATTGTACTTCATCGATTGCCATCAAAATACCATAGCGATCGCATATATCCCGGATGCGCTGCAAAAACCCATCCTCCGGCACAACATAACCGCCTTCTCCTTGAATTGGTTCGACGATGATTGCCGCTACCTCTTGCGGTGGTAGTGTTGTCGGAAATAGTTGTTTTTCCAGATAATCCAGACTGGCATGAGTTCCGTAGGGAATATGAGTGATCCCTGGTAATAAAGGACCGAATTTTGCTCGCTGTACTGCTTTGGAACCAGTCAGGGACATTGCCCCATAGGTGCGTCCGTGGAATGCTCCTAAAAAGGCAACGATGAGCGATCGCCCTGTGTAATATCGAGCAAGTTTGATTGCGCCTTCGTTAGATTCTGCCCCGGAATTGGTGAAAAACACTTTCGCACCACGAGGAAAAGGGGCACGGGAGGCGATTCCCTCCGCCAGTTCCACCATTGGTTCGTAGTAAAAATCAGTACCCGACATATGTAAAAGCAGCGACGACTGCTGTTGAATTGCCCGGACAACTTCGGGATGAGCGTGCCCGGTAGCAGTCACAGCAATTCCTGCAGTCATATCTAAAAACACATTGCCGTCTACATCTTCTATCATACAACCTTCACCGCGAGCCACAACTAACGGGTAGTCACGGGTGTAGGAAGGAGAAGTCACCGCGCGATCGCGTTCGACAATATCTCTGGCACGTGCTCCTGGTAAAGAAGTTACTAACCGAGGTACACGAGGTAAAGTAATTTTAGATTTTAGATTTGGGATTTGGGATGGTGAAATCTCTAGCATTAAAAATTTAAAATGGTATATGAAGTTGCTTGCAGTTAACTAAATATACAAATCCTAAAAAATTAAAATTGTATTTTATACATCCAATTGAGCACCTTCACCGCCATTGGTTGCACCATAGCTCAGATCTTGCACCTGTCCATTGGAATTTTTATCGCTTTGCTCAATTTGTTGGGCAATTGTAGTTACGTTCGCGTCTATTTACGGAGAGTACAACGAACAGTATTGTCAACAGCCTGGTGTAAAGAGTGGTAGTCATATTTCCTCAATTCAAACAAATTTTATTTTTCAAATCGCAAGGCTTTTCGGCATATTCACTGTACAAAATGCTACAAAAGGTAAATTTGCTTTCTAGAAGGGCATCTCCAATCAATCCCGGTTGTCGATTTGGGCGCGTTGCAAACCACCGGAAAAGTCTACATAGACGGTTTTCCATTCTGTAAACACTTCCATTGCAGTCGTACCAGCTTCCCGGTGTCCGTTTCCCGTTTGTTTGACACCGCCAAAAGGTAAATGCACTTCTGCGCCAATTGTGGGACCGTTGATATAAGTTATACCTGCTTCGATATCGCGCATGGCAGTAAAAGCACGGTTAATATCGCGGGTGTAGATTGATGAAGAAAGACCGTATGGTGTATCGTTAAGGATCGCGATCGCCTCTTCAAAAGAGTTTACTTCAATTAAAACTACCACGGGTCCGAATATTTCTTCACGCGCCACCCGCATCTTCGGAGTGACAGAATCGAGAAGAGTTGGTTGAAAGAAATTGCCGTGCTGCAATTCTCCCTCATTGGCGACTTTTCCACCTATCAACACTTTTGCACCTTCTTCACGAGCAATCTCAAGATACTGACTTACACGTTGCACTTGAGATGCATTTACTAATGCTCCGACATCAGTGTTGGGATCGCTACCAGCACCTAGACGTAATTTGCTGGTACGCTCAAGGAGCATTGTGGTAAACTGTTCTTTGATATCGCGGTGTAAAAGTAGACGACTTGTAGCGGTACAGCGTTGACCTGAAGTACCGAATGCTCCCCAAACTGCACCTTCAAGGGCTAGTTCCAAGTCTGCATCTTCCATCACAATTTGGGCGTTTTTGCCACCCATTTCCAGACAGACACGTTTGTGAGTGCGTCCGCAAGTTTCGCCTACAAAAGCACCCGTTTCCGAAGAACCGGTAAAAGAGACTAAGTCAACATCAGGGTGTTCCACTAAAGCTTTCCCTGCTTCTTCTCCCAAACCATGTATCAGGTTAACAACTCCCGCAGGCAAACCCGCTTGTTGAAAAATCTCAATGAGTTTTGTTGCACAAGCCGGGGTATCTTCAGCAGGTTTCAGGATAACGGTATTGCCGCACACTAGAGCTGGCATCGCTTTCCAGCAAGGGATGGCAATGGGGAAATTCCACGGTGTAATCAAGGCACAAACTCCGATGGGCATTCGCATTGTCATTGCGAATTTATTCGGCATTTCCGAAGGTGTTGTTTGCCCGAAGAGTCGTCGCCCTTCACCTGCACTGTACAAGGCACAATCAATCCCCTCTTGCACATCTCCCCGCGCCTCTGTTAGGGGTTTACCCATTTCTCGACTCATCAACAGGGCAAGTTCTTCTTTATACTGAAGTAACAGTTCTCCTACTTTATAGATATATTCTGCTCTTGCTGGGGCAGGGACAAGTCGCCAAGTTCGGTAAGCCTCACGCGCAGCAATAACGGCGGCATCCACATCAGCAGCTACTGAACGCGGAAAGGTAGCAACAAGTTCGCTGTTCACAGCCGGGTTGCTGCTTTCTAAGGTATCTCCCGATACAGCATTCAGCCATTGATCGGCGATGTAGTTTTGACAGGTAAGTGGAGTCATTAGCGGTGATTTCGTGTTCGGTTAATGAGTTGTATCATGTTCGGCAGTATAATCATGCGTCTAAAAACCCCACCCCCAACCCCTCCCCGCAAGCGGGGAGGGGAGACAAAGCACACCGAAAAGCGGGGTGTAGTTATTCTGGTATTTAAGGTTAATCGAACGGACATGATACTATGAAGAAAATCTAGGTTATTACTTTTTTTGCTCTCATGTATGAGCTATATACTTTCTCTGCTTCTTGGGGTGCTGTTGTGGTTAATTTAATGGTTGTTTGGGAGTAGTTACGCTTTTAACAGTCAAAGGAGTGCGCTGTAGACGCGGAGCGGCTTCTCGCAGAGTAGCGCAACTACGAACTTTAAGATAAGTTTTTAATCGGACATGGGGTTAGGAGTTAGCTAATTGCTTTTTGTGCTTGATGACAAAGCTCTTCGTGAAACTGACTGTTACTGGCTAGTATTCCACCCCACTGATTGATATCACCAGTGTTGTACTGCAACGGTGTACCATCAAAATGCGTGAACTGACCACCTGCTTCTGTTAAAATCAGTTCCGGTGCAGCTATATCCCAATCTTTGGGAGCAGATTTGCCTGAAAGGGAAATATAGACATCTGCTTTTTGTTCAACAATTGCCGCAATTTTACAACCGACGCTGCCAATAGCTTTTTGCTGTTGACACGGTAATTGTTGCAGCAAGTTATCTAATGTTGCATTTCTGTGGGAGCGACTCACGACTACAGTTAAATCCTCAATGCGTTCTCGTGATGCCACTTTGACTGGAACTTTGACTTCGCGAGTTTCTACAAACGCACCACCGCCTTTGAGTGCATAGTATAACTTTTCGGCTTCAGGGACTGCTACCACTGCCAAAACTGGACGTCTTTCCTTGACTAAGGCAATATGAACTGCGTACTCTCCGGTTTTTTCGATAAAGTCTCGTGTACCATCTAAAGGGTCGATGATCCACACCCACTCAGAATTCCCTTGCGAGTCGGGTTGTGATTCATATGTTTCTTCACTGATGTAGACAAAATCTTCTGTACCTAAAACTGCTTGTAATTCCTCTAAAATAAATTGACTTACCGCCAGATCCGCAGCAGTTACAGGGTCATCTTGTTTGTATTGTACATCTAAGTTGCGCTCGCCTTTTTGATGGTAGTAAGACCTCAGTATTTCTGCTGCCTTCCAACCCACTGAACAAGCTAGCTCTAGTATTTGTTGTATATCTTGCATCGGTAAATTATCAATATTTTTACTTAATTCGAGCCTGACATCCAATGACGGGTACCAAAAAACTGACAGGAAAAAGAAGCAATTTTAGCTGACAACGAGAGTGCAGCCGGAAAACTTTCGTGTAAAATATAGTGACAAAAAGCACCGTGAAAAATGTCTCCCGCCCCTAGTGTATCAATAGGTTGAATATTTGGCACTTCTAAAACCCCAATTTTATCACCTGTTAAATATTGAAGAGGTTTTTCTCCTTGAGTGATAGCAATGTGAGGAATGCCTATGCCATGAAGATAGGCAAAAACTTCTTCTGTTGTGTGACACTCGGGGGGATAAAAATTAGCAGAACAAATGGCATAATCGACGAAAGGTAAGATCTCGTCAAACCCTGGTTTCCAACTTCCTCCATCAATGATAACTGGTATATTCTAGAGTTTAGCCATTTGGGAAATCGCCTTACCAACTGCCATTTGATGCCCATCGATCAACACGACATTAACATTTGACAAAATTTCTTCGGGGATTGCTTCGACGCTTGCTTGAGTTTGAACGGCGTTAATAGAAACAACAGCCCGTTCACCAGTCGTTTGGGTGACAATAATAGAGGAGACAGGTGGTGCTTGGGTTGTGCTGGGATTTAAATCAGCGATCGCCACTTCATAAAAAGCCAAATCTCCTTTAATCAACTGCGTGACTGGGTGAGTACCCACAACTCCCAACACAGCAGCTTCGTTACCCAAATGCCTAAAGGTGACAGCCGCATTTGTTGCTGGACCACCTGCGGTTACGCTATAGTCAGAAGCGACAATCTTCTGATTGTTGCAGGGAGGAAAATCAGCAAGGTAAATTAGATCTAAAGTGACTAAACCGACAAATAAACCGTGATGAGTCATTGGTAGTTGTTAATTGGAGATTGATAATTGGTGATTGGTTATTGACGCTAACGTCAGTTGCCTAGTAGTCGGGCTAACCCGGATGCAGCACCGACTCACAAAGCACAAAGGACAAATGTCATATGCAAACCGATCCAAAACCAGGAACACTTTACGTTGTCGGAACACCAATTGGCAACTTGGAAGATATGACTTTCCGAGGAGTGCGAATTTTGCAAACAGTGGATCTAATTGCGGCGGAAGACACACGCCACACAGGTAGGTTGCTTCAACATTTTCAAGTGAAGACTCCTCAAGTAAGTTACCACGACCACAATCATCAAAGTCGGATTCCAGAATTATTAGATCATCTGGTGAATGGTAAGGCGATCGCTCTAGTGACGGATGCGGGTATGCCAGGAATTTCCGATCCTGGATATGATCTGGTAAAAGTCTGTGTTGAGGCTGGAATAGGAGTGGTACCAATTCCAGGTGCTTGTGCTGCAATTATAGCAATGAGCGCAGCTGGACTACCAACCGAACGGTTTGTTTTTGAAGGATTTCTGCCAGCAAAAAGTCAGCAACGGCGAGAACACATAGAATCTCTCACAACGGAACTCCGCACTATAATTTTGTACGAGTCTCCCCATCGCTTGCGAGATACTTTACAAGATTTAGGAGAAATTTTGGGCAATGAGCGTCAAATTGTGCTAGCACGAGAGTTGACGAAGTTGTATGAGGAATTTCACCGGGGTTCAATAGCAGAGGTGATCGCTGATTATGGCGATCGCGAACCTCAAGGTGAATATACAATTATTGTTGCTGGTGCTTCACCCAGTCAACCGCAGTTTTCAGAAGCAGAGTTGAAAGCTGAATTGACAAAGATTGTCAGTCAGGGAGTCTCGCGATCGCAAGCAAGCCGTCAGTTAGCAAAAGTTACCTCGCTTCCCCGTCGGCAACTTTATCAATTAGCACTTGCCATCGAAACAGTTGACCCAGACACAGAGAATAAGTAAACTATTACGGGTCAATTAATACATCTACATTTTGCTGCCCTTAACTGCCCACCTTTAATAGGAGTGGAAAGAATAATAGCAGCGGTGTGTTAACTGTTGACTCAGATATTTATGCTGATTTTCTATACTTGTATAAAATAGTACTTTAACCATCTGCAGAATTCTGAGTGCTTGTTGACAAGTTAAATTAGCACTCAGCAAATATTAGAACACATGAGAAAACTCACTTCGAGAGCGTTACTCACCCTGAAGCGATAAGTCAAGGTAAGACTTGTAACATGATAGAAAAAACCTTTTTTAGCTAGGTTTGTAAAACTGAGAATACATGAGCGCATTCTAGATTTGCGCTAGTCCAAAATCTCTATCTTGTGATGAGGGTGATGATAGAGTATGTCAAAATGGGAAAGATTGATTACGAGGAAAAAGTCAGAATGACCCAGGTGGTTTTAGGAGAAAAGGAAGGAATCGATTCAGCTTTACGTCGCTTTAAGCGTCAAGTTTCTAAGGCTGGAATTTTAGCTGATGTTAAGTATCACAAGCACTTTGAAACGCAAGCAGAAAAGCGCAAACGCAAAGCCGTGGTAGCTCGACGCCAACGACGTTTTAAATGAACATACTATGATATCTACCTACGTCGCTTAACCCTCACTATGTTAATCAAGCTACACGGCTCTCTTTCTGATTGTTATAAAAAATTAGTTTTTCGGAAGCACGCTTCTTCCTAAGGTGTCAGCACCTCGCGAAGACAGCGAGCAGGCGTCTCCCAAGAGGAGACGAAGAAGGCGAACGAGCCCACAGTCTAATCTCGCGAAACTTTCTACAGTTGAGCGAGCGCTCTCAGTATGCCTGCTCTCTGAAACTTACTTAAACCGAAGCGCGAATTTAATGTTCAGTTACTGCGTCAACTTGGGGAGTCAGATCCTTCCAATCCACAGGCGTCGTCCCATCTTCATCTTTACTTTTTCCTCACTTATAGTAGCAGTCACTTTGGGCTAAGTTCTATAGACTGCCCTTCTATTGCCCGTGAGTTCAACTCGCCACTGCTATCAGGGGAGTGATCTTCTCCAGGCTGTAATCCCGCTTCACTACTTTGCTGTGCTTTTTTCTGGCTTAGAGCCATGAACATGGCTACCAGCACCATTCCTGCACCTATAAAACCATTAGTTCCAAAAGTCTCGCCAAGAAATAGAAACGCGAGAATTGCCCCAAAAATTGGTTCTAGTGCTTGTATGACAACAGCATCAAAAGCTGTAATCCGGCGTAATGCCATTGTCTGTATCCAGATGACAACAGCAGTACCAATAATGCCAAGGTAGAGAAGAAAACTTAAATTTGTGAAATCTCTTAAAGTCTGATTGATTATTTCAAGGTTTCCAATAAGTTCAGGCGCAGCCCACAACCAAGATAATACAGCTATGGTTGAGAGCTGAATCATGGTGAATGGTAAAGGAGGATGATCTTGCCCGATGATCTCAAGTGCAATCATGAAACCTGCACTGAAAAAGGCACAAAGGAACATCCAATATTCCCCTATGGGAGGAGGACCATTGTCCCATCCCATAATAACGATTCCAGTGACGGCAATCACAGCAGCCAGTAGCGATATCACAGATATGCGACGGCGGAACACTAACTCAAACAGTGTCACAAAAGACACAGTAAGACCGTAGATAAATGTTGCTTGATTAGCCTGAAGCGTCTGAAGTCCAATCGTCTCTGTCGTCACAGAACAAAACATGAAAAGTCCGATGATTATCCCGTCACGTACCAAGCGGATATTTAAGTCGCGAGCAAATATAGCAAAAGCCATTGCACCCAGCGTGAAGCGAATTGCAACTTGTATTGTTGGCGAAACGCTACTAACTATTTCTTTGATGGCCACAAATGTTGAAGCCCAGATGAACGCTGTGATAATCATCAACACAATGCCTTGGACATAATATAGTTGAGTCCTGTCTGTGTTTAATGTATTTTCTGTATTTGATATATTATCTGTATTTGGTGCTGTCATAGTAATATTGTTAGTTTAGGACTCATGCATTCTAGAAAATAATATTCTTTCACAAGCAAAACTCTAAGTAAATAAGCTTTTTTAACAATCATGATTCCCATGATACTGAGTAAAACTAGATATCGCGCTTGACCAAACTCTTCACTCGCGTCTTAATTAGGCAGCAGTGCTTACGGTAACTTTTCAAATCGATGTTAAAAAATGTCATGATAATTATTGTATAATCACCTTATATGTTTGTCTTAAACTTTAGCAAATCAGCACCTTTTAAACAACAAAACAAATCCACTTGAAGGCAATTGAATCTGCTAATGTCTTTTGGGCGATCGCTCGCAACAAAGAAAATGATAGTCTGGTTTTTTCTAAGTCCCACACTCTTTCTCCGACACTCAACTTTCAAGACATAATTTTTACGTACATCACTCAGCTGAGGGAAAGCATCGCTTTGCTTCAGAAATCGCTTCTAAATACATCTTTAAGCCTTGTAATTGATCCGAAAGTCAATCATCAAGGCGATAACACTAAGCATCAAGAAATAAGTATATTTTCTGTTGTCTTATGTATTATTTTACACTCATACAATTGTAA
>JAQYWN010000124.1 GCA_029379265.1 Rhizonema sp. NSF051 | reverse complement strand
ATATTTTTGTCTCTATAATCTCAAAAAGTATAGCAGTACTATCTATCAGTGCTATCGTACAAGAGCGAGATACATGACAACTTTTACGAAGTCGGGTATCTCGTTGCTCTTTCTATATGTAAAGTCTCTAAGACAGCAAGTGTTTTCAGCCTTTGACTATTCCTGCTTCTTTCTCAATACGTTCTAAAGCTTTCTTTGCTCTAAACATAATTTTTAAATAAGCTAAATGACTGTTCCAAGCTGAGCGAGGTAATAAGCGTACAGAATAATTTATCTCGGGATTGTCCGCCGCGATCGCTGAACTTTCTTGGTTGTTAGAATCCGTAGATATCTCATTCATAGTAATAATATACTTGTTCAGAAAACCAGTTTTTCTACCCCTAACTACTCTTAACTATGGCTCATAGCTAACTGCTGAGAACTGACAGCTGATAGCTGAAAAGGTTCTTCAAGCCAGCTTTCTGACCATTGAATGCGATCAGCACTAAAGTGCAGTGGATCGTTTTCTGGCCAAGGAGCATTCATTGGTTCTTCAATCAAACCGAACTCGCCATTATCAAAAGGAGTTCCTTCTGCGCGATGCTTGAGAAACACTCGCTCGCGAATACCGCGTTTTGCTTGAGTCAGGGCACGATGATGACAGTAAGGATTGTTCCCTCTCTTATCAAAGAAAACATGAGCAGTCCAACTGCATCCACCCCGGCAAAGTTCTGCAAATTCACAACTCTTACAGAAACCCCACATGTGATCTGTTGCTTGGGGAGTACCAGCCCCTAAGTTAAACCGCAATTCTTCTGTCTCTTCGATGATTGTCCGCAATGAATAATCGCGTATATTACCTCCTGTGTAGGCAGAAGTAGGCAGTGACGGACAACCTTTGATTGCACCATCGGCTTCGATCCCCAAAGTAGACAATCCAGCGTTACATCCTTGCCAAAACGACCAAGTATCCCCTCCTCGCAACATTCTTTCGTAGGGACCATAGTAGCCGATATTATTTCCTGCCTGAAGCTGCACTCCTTCAAGCTTTGCTCGTTGGGCAACACGGGCAATCATGGGGTACACATCCAGAAGTTCATGAGGTTGTAGCAGTATGTGGCTGTTATCTGCTGCATTTCCCATCGGTACAGTCAACTGAATCTGCCAAGCGAAGATTCCGGCGTCTCGGAGATGTTCGTAAATGCTAGGAAATTCCGGTGCTGAGAGGCGATTGATTTGAGTGTTGCAGCCAAAAGGAATACCCGCTTTTTTAAGATGGCTCATTGTCTTAAACGCCCATTGCCAAGAGCCAAGTCTCCCCCGGATACGGTCATGAGTTGCTTCCAAGCCATCAACAGATACAGAAACTACCTTAATTCCAGCTTCTTTCATCCGGTATGCCGTTTCTTGGGTGATACCATAACCCCCGGTCGTCATGCCACAGATCATCCCAGCCTTGGTAATCGCAGAAGCAATTTCCAGCCAATCAGGACGTAGAAAAGCCTCACCCCCAATGATGGTGACTTCTGTAATCCCCACTTCGGCCAGTTGTCTCACCATATCAAGGGCTTCTTCTGTCGTCAGTTCATTTGACCGAGTATGACCAGCACGAGAACCGCAGTGCTGACAGGCTAGATTGCACTTTAATGTAATTTCCCAAACAGCATAACTAATTCTGCGATAGGTCATGAAAGTACCTCACTTTGAAAGAATACAGGGGACTGGAGACTGGAGTTCATCTACTGGCGTCACTACTGCAAACTAAGTAATAGGTGGTTCAGTAAGATAAATTCGTGAAATTTGAGGGTAGGGTTGGCAATGCTTAAGAGTAGCTGCTTTCTACGCGATTTAATGGGCATTGCCCATAGAGCCAAAATCTAAAATCGTTCACGAATGATTCATGACTGATATAACACTGATCATTGCTCGATGTTTAATTCTGATGACACTTTTTATAATTAAATCGTTAGTTTCAGAGAATCTTCTCAAACTACAGATAATAAGTAAAGCTATTCCACTATATGTTAATTATATTTTGCAGACATAAATACAACTCTTTTGTCCCTAAAAAATCAATCCGGTTTCGATAAGGGACTTCCAAAATATAAAGCCCCTAGCGATGTGCTGGGGGCTTTTATGTGAGGGACTGCGTACTACCAGAACAAAAATGATTTTGCTTACCTACCGCGATCGCGTTCCAAATCGTGAATGACTTTTTCTACATACCACTCCTCAGACATCCCTGGATAGTCATTTTTTGCCTGTTCAATGAGTCGTTGAGCAATTTCCCAATATCCGCCTACCAGTCGGATTAAACGCTGACGCAGCAACTCAGGTGCCGTTTTTCTTTCTGAATGTGAGGAGACTTTTTTTAAACTATCTAAGACTTGTTGGTAATTTACCCAGTCTTCTTTCTCACAAAACAGACTTGCGGCACGCTGATAATCATCAATGGCAGATTGCATTTCTTCCAAGCAAGTATAGGCAATACCGCGATTGTAGTAAGCTTGGGCATCATCGGAATTGATTTGCAGTGCTTGGGTATAATCTTTAATAGCACCGTAATAATTGCCTACTGCCCGATGGACATTTCCTCTGGCAACATAAAGTAGCCCATCCTGAGGTTGCATTTCGAGTGCAGAGTTAAAATCAGCCAGTGCTCCAGTGCGATCACCCAACTGAAAACGCGCCTTTCCTCGGTTGCGATAGACAATGACGTCTTGAAAATTGAGTCGCAGTGCCTGGTTAAAGTCAGAAATCGCATCTCGATAATTTCCCTGTTTGCAGCGCACAACTCCTCGATAGCAAAAAGCTTGGGCATCCTGTGGATCGACTTGTAAAGCCCAATTTAACCCCTCAATCGCCTCACGAACGTTTCCTTGTTCCGCTTTTTCTATTAACTGGGTAAAATACTCCTTTTCAGTTACGATTGGGGAAGGAATGTAACTTGGTTGTGGAACAATCGGTTTTTCTTTTGGTTGAAGTTGTTTAATGCTTTCTAACAACCGCTGACAATTTGCCTTATCCTTTTGTTCTAAGTATAACTCTGCTGCTTGTTTAAAGCTGGCGATCGCACCGTGAATATCCCCTTGTTTGCGCCGCACCGTACCTCGCAGACTGTAAGCTCCAGCATGATTGGGATTGTAGCGAATAGCACAATCAACATCAGCCAGCGCCCCTGGCAGATTTTTCAGTGCTACTCTTGCCAAGGCACGACAGTAATAAGCTTCTACACTTTGGGAATTAAGCTTCAGGGCTTCTGTGTAATCTGAAACGGCTTGGAGAATTTCTCCTGAGTCATAGTACGCTAAACCCCGTTGAAAGTAAGCCTCAGCAAAAGTAGGTGCAAACTCCAAAGCAAGAGTAAATTCCTCAATTGCTCCAGCATAGTCTTTTTGCCGAGATTTTTCTAAACCTTTATTATATAATTCGTCAATCATAGTATTTACATTTTTAGCCCAGTAAGTCAATCTTAAGATAGCGTTGCACTCACCTGCCGCTTGACTGGCTTCGCTTTTCTTTAAGCCATCGAACTTGATGGCTTGAATAACATGCTCGATGAATGTCGTAATTGTAGGCTTTATGCATATGAGAACGTGATAAGCCAGAGGCTTGACGCTACGCAGAGCGCACTCCGCAGGAGAAAAAAAGGGAATACTTCTAGTGTATTCTCAAACCACATTGGCGGTTGCTATATTAAGCAGTAATGATGATTATTCTGCCCAGAGTGAGCCTCTGTTTATTGTGAATGCTACTGTCGATTACAACCACACATTACCCAGCTACAGATTTAGGGCACTTACTCCATAAACATCCAGATCGTTGTCAGTCTTTTCCTCTTTCCTTTGGACAAGCGCACGTCTTCTATCCGGAAGCAAATGACCAACAATGTACTGTAACACTACTTTTGGATGTTGATGAGAGAGAAGTTGGTGCGTGGACGTGGTAGAAATCTGGAACAATATGTTAGCGATCGCCCTTATGTCGCTTCTTCATTTTTAAGTTTGGCGATCGCTCCAAGGTCTTTGGCGACACGGGAGTTTGCTTTGGGCGTTGAGGCTTTGGAGCGATTTGTTGCTCATGTTCCACTGCGTCGTGTGCATGAGTGTGTCTTTGGTATTTTGGCGATGGAGAGCGAACCTGTAGATCCAAGATTGTAAAAAGTTTTGTAGCCACTAGCTCATTTTTCACCCATCGAAAATTTTTGGTCGAAAATCAAAGAATTTTTACGCTCACAAGCTACTCGCAAGATTTTGCAGGGGTAGCGATACCACCACATCACAAAACCAGTAATCAATAAAAATAATGGTGCTATTGACTGGTTAGTTTGAAGGCACCTCCGTAAGTGCTGTGCTATGCTGTCTTTCCCTCCCTCTCTACGGGAAACTCGTAGAAATAAAATGCGGAGTTCCCTGATGCCATCACCCAAAAAACGCCGCAAGTTGGATTGAGTACCTTTTCTCAATCCTATGGACAGTTTAATCAAACTTATCTACAATTTCATTTACAATGCTTATTTAACTATTAGACAGTGGATAGCACTCAATTTTCAAACATCCAAACGAAAGAAAAAGACCATTAAGCTTACCCCTCAAATCAAAAAGTTAGAAAGCAAACTAATTACCCTACTGCAAGGGGACAGGAATACTGCGATACGACTAATTAAACAACAAAATCAGTTGAATCTTGGGCGTTCATATCAATGGTGCCTTGAGAAAGTAATCCACGATATCGAACGTGATCGCAGACTCTAACTCTGCTTTAGGTGTGTCCATATTTGTTCAGCGGTTGGTTGATTAGGTGTATGTGGTTGAAATGAAGTTGTTTCTGATTCGGAGAAAAAATCATCATTAGTAAACCAATGGGCAACACCATAACCAGCCGCACGATTATTTTTGCTAAGTTGAGTGTTTAGCCTCAATCCAGCGCGTTTTCCAATTGGGGTTTCAAATACGGTTGAGAAAACAGCATCAATTTCATTGTTTTGAAAAAACTGACGTAAAAGTTTTGGAGAACCAGCAATTGCAGGTTTAATCACAAAAATGCCCCGCCATCCCTGCTGATAACAAGTTTTTAGCTGATGGAGACTTGCCACTGATTCATCCAAAGCAAGTTTGGTAGAATATTGGTTGCTCAAGCTGAGCATAGTGTTAAATTCACTGGTGGGTAACGGTTGTTCGAGAAATTCTATCCCGTTCTGATGGCGATCGCAAGCTTTTAGCCACTCAACAGCTTCTACAAAAGTCAATCCACCGTTAGCATCCAACCGCAGCTTTATTCCTGATGGTAAGACGAAAGCTAATTTCTCAAAAACTTCTAGCTCATCGACAATTGAAGCTATACCAATTTTCCACTTAAAAGTACGGTAGCCCTGATCCCAAAGATTTCTCCATCCATCTAAAGCCGCTTTTCCTGATGGCAGCAAACCACTAAACGTGACTGATTTATCGCTCTGAAATGCATCTAAGTTTTTATCATAAACTCCTTTTTGTGTCAAGCTCAATGAGAAATCTTCCACCGCACATGCTCTGACTTCTTCCCAAGCCGACTCAAACCCAAATTGACAAGCTGGAAGTTCTGAGGGAACAGCAAACACATCATCTGTAGAAATTTCTAAAGGTAATTGATGGCAAAATTCCAGTGCTTCTTCAAAACTTTCAGAGCCAAACCATTTTACGGGAGCGATTTCACCAAAACCCGTACAACTTGTTTTATCTGAAAGCCGGAGGATAATTCCTTCCCTAACTTCCCACAAGCCATGACTAGTTGCTAGTGGTTGCTTAAACTTACGTCTATAAGGGCGAAACTCAAAGCGGTATTTCATGTGCAGACACTGAAACTAGATCCCCGACTTCTTAAAGAAGTCGGGGATCTGATTGATTCTGATTATAACTCAGCAATGATTTTTTTCTGCAAAGCTTGATGTAAAGCGTAATTTTCCTCCCGATTGGTTGTGACTTCAATGATTGCATGGTGCTGATGATTGGTAGCTGCTTGGTAAGCAGCTATAAATTCATCTGTTGTCTGTGGATGATAATAGTCAATGCCAAACATTTGAGCAGCCTGCTTAAATTCCACCCCATGGGGAACACCAAAGTAAGGTTCAAAGATATCTGAAAACTGAGCAACTGGTAAAAACGAAAAGATTCCACCACCATTGTTGTTAATGACTACTACAACTAGGGGTTGAGAAAGAGATTTCAGCAGAGCAAGTGAATTTAAGTCATAGAGAAAAGCCAAGTCTCCAATGAGAACAGTCACGGGTGAATTTAAGCCTACAGCAAAACCAGAGGAAGAGGCTATAGTTCCTTCGATACCGCTTGTACCTCGGTTTGCAGCCACTGGTACGGAATTGCGATCGCATACCGCGTACATATCCATATCCCTAATCGGCATACTACTGGCAAGAAATAGTCCATGTTCAGTAGGGATATTCAGAGAAATCATTCGAGCTACAGCAGGTTCACTTATTTGTTTTGAACTGAAAAGAAAATCATCAATAATCTGGTTAACTAATTGAGACTGTTGATGTAATTTAGTGACGAAATGCTGATTTTCAAATTTATTAAGATTTGGTAATAACTGTTCACAAAACAGTGGAATACTTGCTTCAATTCGTAAAGATATGTTATGGGCTGGATCGTGGCGGAATGGGTCATCAATGATGACAACATGATTTTCTGGTTGAGATGTCTCTATCAGTTGTAGAAATCTTTTGGATGTAATGTGACTGCCAATTTGTATAACTGTTTCTAAAGATTGTTTATTGTTAAAGATATTTGTCAATAGAATTGGGTCGAAATAATGAATTATATTTGTTAAAGTACTTTCCAAACGCATTCCTGATTGAATATCTGTAAATACTGGCCATTGAAGCTTTTCAGCTAATTTTGATACAGCTTGGATATCAGCATGGGACTTTAATTGACCAACAGCCAGAACTCCCCATTTTGTTTGATTGATAATTTCTGCTAGTTGGCTGACACTGACTTCGTTAGGTTGGACTTGCGAAGGCGTATATTGGGTATATGGTTTTTGCTTCTCTTGCCACCGAGTTAAAGAAGCTGAGTACATTTCGGAAATATATGCATTGGTAGGAGCTAGGGGTTCCCGGAACATACAATTAAGATGTACGGGACCACTGGGTAATTTGCGGGCGTGGTAAACTGCTTGATCGATGGTTGTTAAAACCATTTGAGGAGAAATTTTTTCGTCAGGGCATGGCAGATCGAATTGCCATTTCACATACTCTCCATAAAGATTAAATTGTTGAATAGTTTGATTGGCACCTGTTTGCCTTAGTTCTGGAGGGCGATCACCAGATAACACGATCATCGGCACTCCATCAGTAAAAGCTTCGATCACAGCAGGATAGTAATTGGCTGCTGCTGTTCCAGAGGTAGAGATGAGTACAGCAGGATTCCTTGTAGCACGCGCATACCCAATTGCATGAAACGCTGCACCACGTTCGTCAAAACAAACAATTTTTCTCGCTTGAGAATTACGGGCTACGGCTGCTGTCAAAGGCGTGGAACGAGAACCCGGAGAAATGACAAAATAATCAACTCCATTTCTAATCAACTCTTCAACAATCAATGAACCCCAGAGACTATTGATATTTGACACATCAAGCGTCATAGTATTACCTCCTTGCCAGCTTAAATGTAGAGACGCTTCAAACAGCGCATCTCTACAACCCATATACTATGTTTGAAGGCTTGGTATAAACAAAAAAGAAAAAATTTGCCAATGATTGACTACCTTTACCGCTACCCACTGTTGTACCCAGGTATCCTCATTAGACGTTACAAACGATTTTTTGCTGATGTTGAACTTAGTACTGGGGAGGTAGTCACAGCACATTGTCCGAATACAGGACCAATGACAGGGGTTTCCACTCCTGGTAGTATGGTACAGCTTTCTTTAAGTGATAATCCTAGTCGCAAACTACCCTACACTTGGGAACTGATTCAAGTACATGATAATGAACCTACTTGGGTAGGTATTAATACTATTTTATCTAATCGGATCATTAAGTTAGCTTTGGAAAAAAATCTTTTTACAGAATTGGGGAAGTATAGTCAAATTCGCACTGAGGTTCCTTACGGACAAGATAAAAAAAGTCGGGTAGATTTTTTATTATCTCACCTAACTGAAAATAGTAGCAATATTTATCTCGAAGTCAAAAATACAACTTGGGCGCATGGGAAATTAGCACTTTTTCCCGATACTGAGACGACAAGGGGACAAAAGCATTTGCGAGAATTGATGGCGCTTTTACCCCAAAGTCGTGCGGTGATGCTTTACTTAATTAATCGGGGTGATTGTACTGAGTTTGCCCCTGGTGATAGTACTGACCCTGTATATGGTAAACTGTTAAGGTCTGCGATCGCCCTTGGTTTAGAAGTTCTGCCCTGCCGTTTTGAAGTCAATCCAGAAGGGATTCGTTATTTGGGTTTAGCAGAATTAGCGCTCTTCGATATCTAAAGTTAGAAAATATGTATATTCAAATTAAACCAGAACTAGAGCAATTTATTCAAGCACAGCTTGCAAGTGGTAGATTCATTAGTGCAGATGATGTCATAAATGAAGCCTTTAAGCTGCTACAAGAAAGAGAAGAGCGAATTGAAGAATTACGACAAAAAATTGCTGTGGAAAATGAACAAATTGCTAAGGGGCAAGTAACTGATGGTGAAGTTGTATTTGCCAGATTACAAGAGGTTATCGAGATTTAGAATCTCTGTTTGTTGATGAAGAATAAAATCTTTAATCATACATTTCTTGTTTAAGTGCTTAAGTGTCTTTCAATATTGACAATTAACTCCATCCATGCATAAGTTCTCTCCAGCACTTGAGATACTTATGCTTACTCATTCCTGACATTTATCTACGATATAATATAGTACACCAACGCACTGTATAGGTAATCAATCAGATGCAGTGTTCAGCGCTAAAAATTCTTGAGTAGAAGTCAGGGGATTTTAGCGCTTGTTATAACAAAGGAATGCGATCGCTATGGGCATGACCCTTACAGAAAAAATTTTGGCAAAAGCTTCTGGTCGGTCAATGGTCGAACCAGGGGAAAATATCTGGGTAAATGTTGATGTCCTGATGACTCATGATGTCTGCGGTCCAGGAACCATTGGCGTTTTCCAACGCGAATTTGGTGCTGACGCTAAAGTTTGGGACCCAGAAAAAATAGTATTGATTCCCGACCATTATATTTTCACAGCAGACGAACGTGCCAACCGTAACGTTGATATTTTACGTGAATTTGCTAAAGAACAAGGTATTAAATATTTCTACGACATCATTGACAAAGCCAATTTTAAAGCTAACCCAGACTATAAAGGGGTTTGCCACATTGCCCTCGCCCAAGAAGGTCACACCCGTCCGGGAGAAGTTTTATTTGGCACAGACTCTCACACCTGCAATGCTGGTGCTTTTGGTGAGTTTGCGACTGGGATAGGTAACACTGACGCTGGTTTCATTATGGGAACTGGCAAGCTGTTAATTAAAGTTCCTCCTACCTTGCGCTTCTTTTTAGATGGTGAAATGCCTTCTTACCTCTCAGCAAAAGACCTGATTTTACAAATTATTGGGGATATCGGCGTTGCAGGAGCAACTTACCAAACGATGGAGTTTGCAGGCGAGGCCGTTCAACGAATGACGATGGAAGAACGGATGACTTTGTGCAACATGGTAATAGAAGCTGGTGGGAAAAATGGCGTCATTGCACCAGATGAAACGACTTTCGAGTACGTGCGATCGCGTACTAATAAGCCGTTTGAAGCTGTTTACACAGACTCTGATGCCAAGTGTCGCGATTACCGCTATGATGTTTCTCAACTAGAACCAGTCGTCGCTCAACCGCATTCACCTGATAACAGGGCGCTAGCACGAGAATGCAAAGATGTCAAGATAGACCGCGTTTATATTGGTTCTTGTACAGGCGGTAAAACCACTGACTTTCTCAATGCAGCAGAAGTTCTCAAAGGTCGGAAAGTGAAGGTACCTACCTACTTGGTACCAGCGACTCAAAAAGTTTACGAAGATCTGTTTAAAGTCAAGCTCGCAGGGCAAACTCTGTCGGAAATTTTCTTAGATGCAGGTTGCATTGAACCTGCCGCACCCTCATGCGCCGCTTGTTTGGGTGGTCCCAAAGATACCTTTGGACGCTTGAATGAACCGGAAATTTGTGTTTCCACCACAAACCGTAACTTCCCCGGACGCATGGGTAATAAAGAAGCAGGAATTTATCTCGCTTCCCCCTACACAGCTGCTGCTTCTGCACTCACTGGATATGTAACAGATCCGCGTGAATTTATCTAAGAATAGGTGTGTGAAAGGTTTAATGTATATATCTGGGTACATCCAATATTATGTTAAACCCGCCCCTCTAAGAGTAGGGAGTTGTAACTATTGATCTCCCCCTCTCTCCCTCTCTCCCTTTCCCCCATTCTCCATAACAGATGATTATTTTAGTAATGGGTGTCTCTGGTTCTGGTAAATCCTCAGTCGGAGAACTTTTGGCAAAGTCTTTACACTGGGAATTTAGTGATGGTGACTCTTTTCACCCTTCAGCAAATGTCGATAAAATGCGGCAAGGTATTCCCCTGACAGATGCCGACAGGATGCCTTGGCTGAAAGACATCCAAGCAGCTATAAAACAGTGGTTGCAAGAAAATAAAAACTGCGTACTTGTGTGTTCAGCTTTGAAAGAAAGCTATCGCCAAATGCTTTTGGTAGATCACGAACAGATGAAGCTGGTGTATTTGAAAGGTTCCTTTGAACTCATCAAACAACGATTGCAAGAGCGTTCCCATCACTATATGCCTCTAGATCTCCTCCAAAGTCAGTTTGACACCTTGGAGGAACCAACTGATGCAATTAAGGTGGATATTTCCGAACCACCAGAAGTCCTTGTACAGAAGATTATGGCGAGTTTGGGCATATAGCGTATGTTCGGTTTTTAGATTTGGGATGTCAGGATTTTAACCTGACATCCCAAATCTGGTTATTTTTGCTCTGAATCGAGGAGAGTACCTTCTAAATTGGCTCCTTCTAAATTGGCTCCGTTCAAGTTAGCCTGATGCAAATCGGCTTGACTCAAATTGGCGTCTGTTAAGTCAGCAACAACTAAGTCGGCTCCACTTAAATTAGCATTATCTAGATTGGCAGCATTTAAGTTCGCTTTGTGGAGATTAGCCTCACTTAAAGTCGCATCTATCAGCTTTGCTACAGTCAAGTCAGAATGAGTTAAGTTGGCATGATCAAGTTTAGCGCCGTCTAAAATTGCTCCATCTAGGATGGCTCCAGTTAAGTTCGCTCCCGTGAGATTTGCTTGAGTTAAATTTGCTCCATTCAAATCTGCCTCATTCAAACTAGCTTGAGTCAAATTTGCCCCATTGAGATTAGCCCCATCTAAAGTAGCCTTATCTAATATGGCTCCACTTAGATTGACTCCCTCTAAATTAACCTCACTTAAATCGGCTCCTGTAAAGTCTCTGACACCTGCTGCATATTTTGAGAGAATTTCTGCTGCTTCCATAACTATTTACCTACTTAAATATCTACAAATTAGGTAAGCCATCAGCCATTTAGTTTTATGATCCAAACAAATTATGAGCATAGCTGACGGCACCAGTGCTGATTACTGATTGCAATTTAGGTTTTTAATAATTCTAACTCATCAAAAATTGCTCCATCCAAATCAGCCCCTCTCAAATCTGCCCCAGAGAGATTTGCACCTCTCAAATCAGCTTCCCTCAAATTGGCATTCTGCAAGCAAGCGTGGCTTAAATTTGCTTTTTTTAAGTCTGCCCGTAACAAATTGGCTGATACCAAATTAGCCCTCACCAATTGCGATTGGCTCAAGTTAGTATCACTAAGATTGCTCTCTCGAAAATCTACTGCCGTCAAATTTGCTCTGCTGAGATTAGACTCACTCAAGTCAGATAAAATCAGCGACGCCTGACTTAGGTTAGCTTCAGCTAAAGACAGAGAGCAAAGCTTTGCACACCTTAAATTAGCATTAACAAAATTTCTCTCTCCTATTGCATACCGCTGCAAAAGCTCACTAGATGTGAGTCTCTTTAAAAGAGCAAAAGAAACACCTGGATAACACCATGCAGTTGCCATCAGAGCAGCAGCAGCATTAATTGCCACCTCGTCACATTTATTCACAGTCACACCGTTGCACCCATCCCATTCACCATTCAGCATAAAGGCAATTTCTTGAGCGCCAGCAACTGATTCAAACAGGAGAACTGATTTTTGTTTCTGTTTTAACAAGCTGTTTAAGCTTGTTAATATCATGTTTTTCATCTCTTAAACCTCTATGAAGTGTTTAGATGGTTCTTTCTTCCTTTTTTGAAGAGGATCGTAAATTCATTGTTTGCAACACCTTTTGCATTAAAAAGGTTACAATTACGATTAATAAAACTATAGCTAAGATCGGCACAAAGACAGCCATACCTGATAATACAATTGAAATGCCAGCTTCAATTGTCGAAACCGCAGCGTTACCAATTCCACCTGTTAATGCTGTTGAAGACAAGCGAACCATTCCCATCAAAGTTTGAATTATACCCGCAGAACCGCCACCTGCAATAACTGCTATTGTCCATCCTAGTAAAGGATCAGTTGAATCGTGAACCAAGGCTTTGGTAATAAAAATTCCAACGGTGATCGCCCCTGGTGTAGAAACAGTATCTAGCAAATTATCAATCCATGGGACGTAATAAGCTGCAATTTCAATACAAGTCGCAAATGCAAATGCCACAAGTGCTGGATAAGTTCCAATCCATTGAAAATCAGCTGAAAGCGGCAGATG
The DNA here is from genome assembly GCA_029379265.1 of Rhizonema sp. NSF051. Classification (GTDB taxonomy): domain Bacteria; phylum Cyanobacteriota; class Cyanobacteriia; order Cyanobacteriales; family Nostocaceae; genus Rhizonema. The sequence continues at coordinate 677 of JAQYWN010000124.1, read as the reverse complement.
TCCATATATTGCGGCAATACTCATAACTAATGGTGGGACAAAAATCCGAAAGCCACAAGCTGCACTCAACCCAATACCAATCGCAACACTCAAAAAAATATCCATAATTACATAAATTCTATAATATAAATGCCTCTACAGATAGTGGTTAAAATGGTAATGAACAAGACAAACAGCAATTCCTATTCGCCATTCCTTGGCTTATATATAATCTTGTTCTAACAACCGTAAGCAAAATACTGAGTTACAATCCTTATCTGTATAAAATTAACAAATCTACGCTAATAAAAGAACCATCTATAGTCATAAAACAGTTCTTGCTAAAGTTAGATAAATTTTATAAGAAGACAAGCTGAAAACATCAAAAGAAGCAAAATGCATAGCATCCCTTTAATATTAAAGGAAACAAGTACCGTCTTATGACTTATATTGATTATCAAAGCCAAAAAATATTTATTCGTAATGTATTAACTCACGCGGAGTACGACACAGACAACTGGAAAAATGACCCTTGGTTTAAATAAACACCCTACCTACATTGAGCTACTGCAAGCATTTCCTCCTCGTCCTATCAAAACTGAGAAGGAAATGATCGCTACCCAAAAAATTATCGATTCTCTGATCATCCGTCACAGGTTAAACTGATTGAAGATTTGTCAATATATCTAATGGATGAT
>JAQYWN010000123.1 GCA_029379265.1 Rhizonema sp. NSF051 | reverse complement strand
TTCTTCCGCTTAATTATTTGTCACATACTTGTAAAATTTCCCCTCGACTTACTTAGTTCTAACAGTGGCTTGTTCTCTCGCGTCAGAGGTGTGGGTGACGCAACTGCTAATGGTGGCAACATAAACGTTACAGCTCGCTCGATTCGTCTTGATAAACAAGGAACAATCTCAACGGAGACTATGCTGGGTAATGGTGGGAATATCACTTTGAATGTTAGAGACATCCTACAACTGCGTAACAAGAGCAGCATAACTGCCTCAGCAGGTACAGCTGGGGCTGTAGGAAATGGTGGTAACATCACTATCAATACCCCTAATGGTTTCATCGTTGGCGTTCCTGGAGAAAATAGCGACATCACTGCCAATTCTTTCAGTGATAGTGGAGGGAAAATCGACATCAAGGCAAATGGTATCTTTTTTCTCACACCTCTTAGTCGGCAAGAACTTGAGAGGGAAAGAGTCTCGTCTACTTTTTAGCAACTCGCTTGTTGCGCGATCGCGGTACTGGTTGTACTCTTTTAATTTCACCACTACTCGCCCTGATGCGAAATCAAATTGCGGCAGCGCAACGCATTGGTGTCAAAGCGGCGACGATTAACTCTAGCAATACAGATGAGTGGGAACCTATACAAACACAATTGCTAGCTGGAGAGATAGATATCCTGCTTATTTCCCCTGAAAGACTTGCTAACGATGAATTTCGAGAAAAAATTCTTTTACCAGTTTCTCAAAAAATCGGTCTATTTGTTGTTGATGAAGCCCACTGTATTTCCGACTGGGGGCATGATTTTCGCCCTGATTATCGACGGATTGTCAGGATAATACAAGCACTGCCGCAAAACATTCCCGTCCTTGCCACAACCACTACAGCTAATAATCGAGTAGTGAATGATATTATCGCTCAGTTAGGAGCTAATCTGCGTATATCAAGAGGTACTTTAACTAGAGAAAGTTTGCATCTGCAAAATATGACTATCCCTAATCCAGCAGCACGAATGGCATGGTTAGCTCAACATCTGCCTCAGTTACCTGGAAGTGGTATTATTTATACATTAACCGTTAAGGATGCCGAACGAGTTGCCGACTGGTTAAAAACTCAAGATATTGATGCTCAAGCATACCACAGCGAGTTAGAAAGCGATGTGCGTGAAACATTAGAAGAGCAACTTCTCAAAAATGAAATCAAAGCATTGGTAGCAACGACGGCTTTAGGCATGGGTTTCGATAAACCGGATTTAGGTTTTGTCATTCATTACCAACGTCCTGGTTCTGTTGTACACTATTATCAGCAAGTTGGACGTGCAGGTAGAGCAGTAGAAAAAGCTTATGGAATTCTTCTTAGCGGTGATGAAGACTTGGAAATTACCAACTACTTCATCCGTACAGCTTTTCCTCCAGAAATCCATACCGAACAAGTTTTAAACGTCCTCAACCAAGCGGAAGACGGTTTGTCTACTCCGCAGATGGAACAGCAACTCAATCTTTCAAAAGGGCAAATTGACAAGGTTTTGAAACTGCTGTCGCTCTTGTCTCCTGCACCTATAACTAAGCAAAATTCAAGATGGTATGCAACTCCAGTATTTTATCAACCTGATACAGAGAAAATTGAAAAATTAACACAAATCCGCTACCAAGAACAAGCACGGATGTTGGAATACATGCAAAGTCAACAATGTCTGATGAGTTTCCTCGCGACAGAATTAGACGATCCATATCCGACGGCTTGCGGCAAATGTGCTGTGTGTTTGGGTAAACCTTTATTACCAGAAACCTACTCTATTGAACTTGTTAATCAAGCAATTCAGTATTTACGTCGAAGCGATCAAATTATTGAACCGCGCAAAATGTGGACTGCACAAGCATTACCAATTTATGGCTTTTCTGGAAAAATTAAAGATGATTTAAAAGCAGAGGAAGGAAGGGCGTTATCCTTATGGGGTGATGCAGGTTGGGGTGAATTAGTCAAGCAGGGGAAATATAAAGATAACTATTTCGACGATACACTGGTGCAAGGTGCTTTTGACATGATTCAACGTTGGCAATTACAGCCTGTGCCTACTTGGGTAACTTGTGTTCCCTCATTAAACCGTCGCGAACTTGTGCCAAATTTCGCCCAACGGTTGGCTGAAAAATTAGGCTTACCTTTTATGCCAATTTTACAGAAAACTCGCCAAACTCATTTACAGAAAAACATGAGTAATAGTTACCAACAAGCTCATAACTTGGATGATGCCTTTGCAATCGCCAACTGGCAAGGAATGAGTGGTGCTGTTTTCTTAGTTGACGATATTGTTAATTCTCGTTGGACTTTTACTGTTATTGCCGCACTTTTGCGTCGTGGTGGCAGTGGGTTGGTTTTTCCCGTAGCATTGGCACTTAATTCATTTTAATCCCCGAGAGATTTGCCACAATAGATAGAATACCTCATGAGTGTAAGAAAAGGTTTATTTGACAGATGATGAAAACCCCGATAACTCATGTGCTGCCACCAGATACGCAAGCAATTTTGCTGTTGTGTGCCAGCTTTGGGCAGAATCGTCAAATTGAACCACAACCTTTAACTTTAAGTGAATATAATTCTGTAGCTGAGTGGTTGCGGGAAAACCAGATGCGCCCAGCAGATTTACTCGAACCGACAGCAAAAGAAAATTTCCAAAAAATAACTGCTAGTATTAACCCAGACAGGCTCTCAGCTTTGTTAGAACGGGGTGCAATGCTGAGTTTAGCAGTCGAGAAGTGGACGAATCAGGGACTATGGGTGTTAGGACGAAGTGACATTAACTATCCCAAGCGTCTTAAGCAGCAACTAAGACATTTAGCACCAGCAATTCTCTATGGAATTGGCAATATTGAACTGTTATCAATGGGGGGATTGGCAATTGTTGGTTCTCGTAATGTTGGTGAAGAGGAACTGGGCTACACTAAAAGAGTTGCAGAAATCTCTGCTGTACAAGGAATACAGGTTATATCTGGTGGAGCGCGTGGGGTAGATCAAGCCGCAATGTTGGGTGTGTTGGATGCTGGAGGAACAGCGATCGCTGTGCTGGCAGATAGTTTAATTAAGGCGGCTGTCAACAGCAAGTATCGTGAAAGCATTAAACAAGGCAGACTTATCTTGACTTCCAGTTACGATCCTGATGCGGGTTTCAATACTGGGAATGCAATGGGGCGAAACAAGTATATTTATACTCTCGCAGATTATGCCCTTGTCGTCAGTTCCACTGCTGGTAAGGGTGGTACTTGGGCGGGTGCAATGGAGGTTCTCTCTCGGTTCAAGGATGTGCCAATTTTTGTGCGAATTCATCCCACTTCATCCGGAGGTAATCGAGAACTGTATGATAGGGGAGCAAAACCCTTTCCTGATGAACCCTGGAATGATTCTCTAAAAGAACTTTTGGCAAAAGTTGCATCTCAGGTTGAATTAGCAGAAGCTGAAGTGAACACGATACCTCAAGAAGCTGCCTCAGATCTTAGTCCAAAAGATATTTATGAAGCTGTTTTACCCTTTATCCTCAACCAATTACAGCACCCTAAGGACGCAAAATCTCTTGCTGAATCTTTAGATGTTAGATTATTGCAAATGCAAGATTGGTTAAACAGAGCCGTGACAGATGGTAAGGTGAGGAAAATCAACAAGCCAGTTACTTATGTAGTCAACCAACTAACAACGCAACTTTCTTTGTTATAGCAATCTTATTGTCTTTTTGAAAAGCCGAATCTCAATCCATGACAAAGCTACCACTGCTCGAATGTTGATATTTTCGGGACTGGCATTACTAAGCTCATATAAGGCGATCGCCCGCGTGGAACGTAGAAGCTCATGCTTGCGCCCGATGCACTATGGGTAACATTGTGATGGCAAATCGCCTTAAGATAGATTCAACTGAAAAAAATTGGGGTTATAAGCAATGTCCTATAGTGATTTTAAAGACTTAGATAGCCTAAACTCTTTGGGAATTACAATGATTGAATCAGTGCAAACTTTAATAGCTTCCGAACCGATTGAACCGAGCTTGTTTCTTATTGAAGCTTTAAAAAGATTCGTACCTTTAGCAACTGCTATCAATACAGAAAAAGCACGTTCGGAATATATAATTGCTCCAATTTTAAGTGAAGTTGCGTTCCTTAATTCTCAGGTGAGTTTATTTTCGGGACGTAATTTTAATGTGGACGCAAGCAGAGGTTTAACAGGATTTTGTGATTTTATTCTCACTCGCAATCCAGATAAACTAGTGATTAAAGCACCAGTAGTAGTTATTGTAGAAGCAAAAAATGAGAATATTAATGATGGACTTGCACAGTGTATCGCCGAAATGTTTGCAGCACAAATAATCAATCAAAAAAATCAGGAAGAAAATATCAAAACAGTATATGGTATTGTAACAACGGGACAAGTATGGAGATTTCTTTCAATAGACAAAACTCAGCTTGTAAAAGTTGACCTCAATGAACGTTATTTAACACCTATAAATGAGCTACTGGGAATTCTTGTCGCTTTGATGAAGTCGTAACAGTTCTCCTGAGCAATTGACTCTTCCTTGCTCGTTTCCAAATCACCCCCTTTTTTTGCGAAGCTCGCCGGATGGAGTACTCCATCCGGCAGACTTCGCGAGTATCCGTCTTAATCTGTCGGAACTCAATTTGATTTGGCGATCGCTTTCTAATTTTTGAGCTAACTGAATACTGTTATATGTACGTGGTTCCTTTTTGAGGCATTCTTCCAAAAACATTATGTCTTGTTCAGACCACTTCGGTTTTCCCCCTCGTCCTGGTAATTCCCAAAGCCCTTCCATTCCTATCTTCTGCCATTTATGTAAAACTGTTCTTACTGTTTGTGGATTCCAGTTAAAGTGATCTGCTATTTTTTCCACGTACCAGCCATGTGCATTTAACCTGATGACCTCTGCTCGGTCTTTGACTTTTTGCGGTACATCCTCAGTTCTCAGGTTTAAAAGTGTTCTATCTTGCGTGCGCGTGTCAGAAATACCCTTAGACGAGCACCCATATTTTGTGTTAGCTCGGTAGATATATATCAGTATTTATTTATCTTTACATAGTTTAGTTTTTTTATGCCGCCCTACTTAACCGTTCAGGGGGGGTAGAAGGGAGACCATAAAAATAGCCACAAAAATGTGGTAATGTAAAAATCATGAAAAAGCAGTGCCCAAAATATATACAGCAGATACCTCCTGAAGATTGGGAGAGGACTCCAGTCAGTGTCAAAAAACTGGTGGAGGAAATGGCGCAGGGCATGGAAGAATTGAAACAACAAAAAGCGGAAGTTTTAGCACTTCAGCAACAGTTATTAGAGAAAGTAAATCGCACATCAAAAAACTCGTCATCGCCACCATCCCAAGATTCACCAGGGTTTGAAAAAAAGCGACAAAAACCAAAAAGTGGCTTGAAACGAGGGGGACAATCGGGGCATGACGGGCATAGTCGAGACTTATACCCACTAGAAAAGTGTCTTGATGTTTTCAACCATCACCCGAAAGTATGCTCTGGTTGTGGAGAAAGCCTGAGCGGAGAAGACGAAAACCCCTATCGGCACCAAATAATAGAGATTCCACCGATTGAACCAATCGTCATAGAGCATCGATTGCATCAACGGACCTGTGTTCACTGTGGAACTGCAACTCGCGCAATCTTACCGGAAGATGTAAATCCAAGTGGTTACGGGGTGAGAGTTGTAGCGCTAGTAGCCCTATTGAGCGGAGTTTACCGCAATAGTCAACGCATGGTACAAAGTGCTCTGGCGGCAAAGTCTGCCGGGGGAAGCTTCCCCCGATTGGTCGCCCTATTGCCAATACGCAAATATATTTGTTAGACGAGCATCTGCAACCTGTGCCAGTTGGTGTACCGGGGGAACTGTATATCAGTGGGATCGGTTTAGCCAGAGGCTATCTCAACCGCCCTGAACTGACGCAAGAAAAGTTTATTCCCAACCCATTTAGCAGCTACCCAGGTTCGCGGTTGTACAAAACTGGTGACTTAGCTCGCTATTTGAGCGATGGCAATATCGAATTCCTCGGTCGCCTAGATGACCAAGTAAAAATTCGTGGCTTCCGCATCGAACTAGGTGAAATCGAAGGGTTACTCGGCCAACACCCTACGGTCAGGCAAGCTGTGGTCACTATCCGGGAAGATATAGCCAACGATCAACGCTTGGTGGCTTATATTGTACCCCAACAATTCCAGTCTCAGGAAGCACAAAAATCAGAAATCAGCATTGAGCTTGAGCAGGTTCAGCAATGGGAGAAAATCTGGGATGAAGCCTATAAAAAGCCTGCTGTAGATTGGGAACCAACATTTCATATCGGCGGCTGGAATGACAGCTATACAGGTTTGGCACTAAGAGAAGAACAAGTGCAGGAGTGGGTTGACCATACTGTAGAGCGCATTATTGCCTTGCAACCCAAGCGGGTACTGGAAATCGGTTGCGGTACGGGTCTGCTACTTTTCCCCATCACTCCCCACTGCAAGCATTACTGTGGAACGCAAATGGGTGGCAGAAAAAATGCTGCAAATTGCCGAATCACGAGGTATCCCGGTTATTATCTACCGTCCCGGAATGATTAGTTGTCATAGCCAAACGGGTGCTGCTAACACCGATGATATGCTGTGTCGCCTACTTAAGCAGTTTATTCAGCAAGGCACTGCACCCGACTTGGATATAACGACAGATATGACCCCTGTGGACTATATGAGCCAAGCTATTGTCCATCTATCGCGGCAAAAAGAATCTCTGGGTCAGATTTTTCACTTAGTTAATCCTCAGTCTTTACAGTGGAGTCAATTGCTTGCTCTAACGCGCAGTCAAGGCTACCCTATCAAACAAATAGCATATACCCAGTGGTTATCACAATTGAGAGATGTACCTATGGGTTACCAAGAGAATGCTCTCGGTGCTTTATCGACTCTTTTCACGGAAAAAATCGCAGGTACTGAGCTAACTTATCTGGATATCAGCTCTATCAGGTTACAGTTTGACTGCCAAAATACGCTTCTTGGACTAAGAGATACAACGATAGTATGTCCACCAGCAGACAGTAAATTGCTGTGTACTTTTTTTGATTATATGAAGAATCGTGGCTTCCTGGATTCCCCAGCAAGTGTGTAGGACAGGTTTAAAACTGGGAACAAGGGTTTTTAATTTTTCCTTTTGACTCTCACTCTTTCAGAAGAAATGTTTATTAGGACTTACACTTAGGTACAGGATAAAAAATGGTGACGATGAGTGAAGATAAATTTTTGACAGGTCGTGTGGCTATGATAACAGGCGGAGCCTCTGGTATAGGCAGGGGGATCGCTTTGGCTTTAGCTGAAGCTGGAGCTGATGTGGCGATCGGCTCCCGTTCTGCGAGCACGAAACCGTGCAAAGACGAAATTGAAGCACGGGGAGTTAGGGCACTGGCGATGAATCTGGACGTCGCATCAACTGACTCAGTGCAGGCTTTTTACGATGTTGCGGTAAAAGTTTTCGGCAAAGTAGACATACTTGCTAATTCTGCCGGAATCATGGCTGAGGAGACAATCTGCGGTCATTCCGACGAACTCTGGCATCAAACCGTTGATGTTAACCTCAACGGTGTATATCGTACCATCAAGGTTTGTTTGCCAGGAATGATCGAACGCAAGTGGGGGCGCATTATCAATATTGCCTCCACCGCAGCTGAGGTAGGTTCTCCCATGTATGCCGCCTACTGTGCTTCTAAAGCGGGGGTAGTGGGACTAACCCACTGCGTTGCTTTGGAAGGCGCACCTCATGGTGTGTCCTGCAATGCTATTAGTCCTGGCTGGACAGAAACCGATCTCGCTATAGATGCCATCAGACGCTATGCCGAAGCCGAAGGCAGAAGCGTAGCTGAATATATGGAGGAAATCAATCAAGCAAATCCGCAGAAGAGAATGATACAGCCAGAAGAGATTGGCTCTCTAGCTGTCTTTCTTTGCCGCAATGAAGCGCTGGGTCTTACTATGCAGAATATTACTGTATCAGCGGGTTCGCTTTGGTAAAATTTACATGTCATGGCGCGATCGCAAAGCTCAGAACCCTTATTCAGCCATGGACTTACGGCAACTTTATTATTTAATGCAACTCGACAACTAATTCAGAAAGATCGCTTTGAATCGAAATAATAATGCTTTCAGCCTCTGTCACGGCAACTTTATCCTTTAAAAAACGGTAAACAATTCCTTTAAGTCACAATGGGTGTGGTCAAAACCAGTTGGTAGATATAGACAATTTCTCCGCGTCTCCCATTGCGGACGTCACCGCGTCAGTCTCAACCAACTACTTATGACCACACCCGGTTCCATATGAATGTTCTAAGGAAAAGATGATACATGATTTTTACAGACAGAGTAGATCATTAGCTGAAAGTGTCAACTCTTGAAAGATAAACAACGTCAAGCTTCGACAACATGAACAACACCTGTAAATGCATCCAGTATGATGTTACTGCCCTCTTTGATGATTTGAGTCGCGTTATGCACTCCAATTAAACAGGGTTTATCCATTTCCCGGCTGATTAACGCAGCATGACATAGAATACCACCTTGATCGGTAATGATGCCACCTGCAATTTCAATTAACGGTACGAAACTGGGGGTTGTTATCTCCGTGACTAGAATATCGCCTGGATAAAATTTGGTTCTACCGCTCCTCTTATGTTAAGGAATAAAAATCAAGTTTTTATGGGTTGAGTTTCAAACCCCTAAACCCCAACCCATGTAATAAATGCAGCAAATTAGAGCGTTGTATTTATTGTTAGAGTCCATAAAGGGAGCGATAGAGCCACAATCGTAAGAGAATTTGTGGTATACTAAAATACAGTATTCAGATCAAAACTGACAATACATAAGTGTAATAGCTATGTTTCTACTTGGAGGTTAAAAATGCTTGGTTGGACATACATGATTTTGGCAATCCTTCTAGAAGTAGCAGGCACTACTTGTATGAATTTCTCAGAAGGATTTACTAAAGTATGGCCCTCAATTTTCATATTCGTCTTCTATGCTCTTTGTTTTAGCGTATTGACCCTCGCTCTATAGTCTCATTGCAATCGTGCTATGCTGGGCCGGTCTTTGGGGTCTGATCAATGGATGTACCCATACAGTTACTTTGGCGATCGCTACTGTCACCGGTTATAGGTTTCTTCTTGCTCTATCTTGACGATTTAAGTTTGGACGAACTCTAGAAAACGGTTTAGTCACTTTGAATTGGATCGACGAAGAAATTATTATCAACAAACCGCAGGTCAGAACGTGTCTATAATTAGATGGAATGTGCTTTTTGCGACTTCCTGCATAAGCAATATATTAATTGCGACTTCATTGCTTGCGGCTCCAACCAAAACTGAATATCGGGAGGTGGCTGAACCTAAAGATGAGACTCTCTTCGACGAAACAGATATCTCTTCTGTTGGCACAACAAAACTCAATTTATCAACTTCAAATGAACTCCCGATTAAACAATTGCATTCCACTCAACAAACTAGCCTTTCTAATAGCACACACTCTAGTTTTTTGGCACAAGTTGAGCCGTATAGCAGTGATGATTCACCAAATTCTCCAGTGCTGAAGGTAGATGACTTAAACGGTGATGATATCACAGAAGCTGAAGTCTCCGTTAAGCAATTGCATTCCACTCCACAAACCAGCCTTTCAAGTAGCACACACTATAGTCGTCTGGCACAAGTTGAGCCGTACACCAGTAACGATTTACCAACTTCTCCAGTACTGAAGGTCGATGACTTAAATAGTGATCATAGCACAGAAGCCGATGCAATGGCTCAGGTGACGTCTGTTTCTCAACTAACAGATGTCCAGCCAACTGATTGGGCATTTCAAGCATTGCAATCTTTGGTTGAACACTATGGCTGTATACAAGGTTATCCTAATAAAACCTATCGCGGCAATCGAGCTATAACTCGTTATGAGTTTGCTGCTGGCGTAAATGCTTGTTTGGATCGGATTAACGAGTTGATTGCAACTAGCACAACTGAGTTGGTGAGAAATGTTGACTTGTTAGCGTTGCAAAAGCTGCAACTTGAATTTGTCACTGAATTGGCTACCTTGCGCAATCGAGTTGATGCAGTGGAGGCTAGCACAGCTCAGTTGGAACAACAGCAGTTTTCCACAACCACCAAATTTAATGCGGAAGCGGTTTTCGCAGTTGCTAATGTCTTCGGTCAAGATAGTGACAAAAATAGTACGGTCTTGCAAGAGCGAGTCTATCTAAATTTTGTCACTAGTTTTACTGGTAAAGACCAACTGGTAACGACTTTGGCTGCTGGTAATACTCCGCAAAACATCACAGCCTTCAACTTGCCTGGAGTGAAGCTTGGAGGAGAGTTACCAGTTTCTACTGCAGAAGGTACTCTCACCCATCAAAGCGGTGGCAACTTAAACAACTCGTTCTATCTTTATGCTTTGGAGTACCGATTTCCAGTTGGCGATCGCGCAACCGCAATTCTCGAAGGCTATGCTGGAGTAACCTACTATATTGCTCAGACTTTCAACCCCTATCTAGATTACGTAGATTATGGCAAGGGTGCAATCTCTGCTTTTGGTCAGCGCAGCCCCATTTATCGTCTAGGAGCAGGACCTGGAGTTGGATTAAACTACAAATTGACTGACACTCTCACACTAACAGGAGTTTATCTTTCTGATTCATTCGTTGCCAATAACCCCAGTCCCGGCAGAGGTTTTTTCCAGGGCGGCTACACAGCTTTAGGACAACTTGGTTGGAATCCAACTAAGAACTTCGGTATCGGTTTTACCTACGTAAATAGCTACTTTCGTCCGGGGGATTTTGGTTTCAGCAACTATGGTGGATTACAGGTGACTGGCACAGCAGCTGCCAATACTTTAGCAGGTCAGACTAGTCTGTTTTTGATTTCTCAACCCGAACAACCAGTATCCGTGAATTCCTACGGAGTGGAATTGTCATATCAATTGAGTCCTAAATTTGCCATTAGTGGATGGTTTGGTGCCAGTTATGCCCGTTTAATTGGTAGGGGAGACGGTGAAATTCTTTACTATGCTTTAACCCTTGCTTTTCCTGACTTTGGTAAAAAAGGTAACTTGCTGGGATTTGTTATTGGTGCGGAACCTTATCTAACACACTTTCATGGTGGCAACCCACAACCATTCAAGACCGATATCCCACTTCACCTTGAAGCTTTCTATCAGTATCAAGTAACACCTAATATTGCGCTGACACCAGGTTTAGTTTGGCTAACGGCTCCCAACCAAGACAATTCTAATGGCAGTGATGTGATTGCAACTCTCAGAACTACGTTCACTTTTTAATTTGAGGTTTTGCACTACCGCACACATAGCACTCTTTGAGGTCTGCATTCGTTAATTCTTTGTAAACAGCATTGGAAATACAGTTTCTTACAGCAATTTTCAGGTAAAGTCTGCGGGAGAGAAACTTCTCTCCCGCGAGCTTTACGTAATTAGATTACAGTCGTAGGGGCTCTGGGCCGTTTGCCCTTACCAATCGCGTGGTTCATTTAGGTGAAAATTGCTGTAATTAGAATTTAGAATTATTAACCCAAGTTGCGGGTTATCAAATTCTGGGTAAAAAGCAAGCGTCGATTCATGCGATCGCCTATGACAAGTTGTGGTTGCGCTACGCGCAACCGCAACTTTGGCTTAAAAAACCACCCAAATACTGAATTCTTTAAAAGTATTAAAACTTACTCATTCTATAAAAGCCTGCTGGAGAGTGAATGCAAAAATAAATGCTTCTAGTTTAAGTAAAAATCCTTCTCAAGTACATGCGTGAATCGATTTAGGAAAAACACAAGTGATACCGCTAAACACAGTTTCAATGTAATGTCGGGTATGTTGTTTTATATACTTATCCCACGGGGCATCTTGACGCTTAGAATTTTTTTTTCGCATCACTTTCAAAGATATTTGGCTTGTTTCTTCTAGATCATCCTCAGCCGTATAATCGGTATATGCTGAATCGCTGTATACTTCACTACCTGGTGGTAGATTTAACGGCAAAGCATTTAATGCACGCACATCATTCGCATTCCCAGGCATGAAGACAAATTCTACAGGGATACCACTTTTGGTCGTTAATAACTGAATTTTAACGCCGTAGAAGTAGCGTTTTTTAGAAGCTGTGTAGCCCCTGTATTCTTTCGACTTTATTAACTTAACATTAAAAATACGTATGTTATCGCAAATTGGTACCGGAAAAGAGTCTAAAAGATATTCCGTACAATCACTAATTTCTTTTAGTATCATTCCTATTTGATGAAACAAGTCATTAATTAGCATTGAGATACCGTGTAATCGTCGATTAAATCGTGATTTTTCTAACATATGCGGTATCAAGTTATGGTCTTTCAGATAGCAGCAAGCCTTGTGATGATTCCCATTGAAGAACATCGCAGCACAGACAGCCGTGGTAATAATTTCTGCATCACTCATACCTCTCCGGCAATCTTCATTATGGGCGTAGGCGTAGCCCGCCGCAGGCATCGCCTTTAAAAGGTCATCAATGATAGCATAGACAGTAATTATTTCATTTAGCATTATGCCCCTCCTAATTTTCTTCCTGGAGGGGATTTTATTACTTAAGTGACCCAAAGCGATCGCTAATCAGCATAACTAGCAACTTGGGTTACTAGAAGCTCTGGCGTTGGGAATGCAGGCAATATAAACATCACTCCAGGTGAGCTATTGCTGCGTAGTAACAGTACAATATCTACCTCTGCTAGCACGAATGGTAATGGTGGCAACATTACCATTACCGCTCCGGTAATCGTTGCCTTCCCCTCAAATAACGACATTACTGCCAATGCTTTTAGTGGGAATGGTGGTCAAGTTACAATTTACACTCAAGGTCTTTTCGGCATCGCACCCCTAAGTCGGGCAGAATTGGAGCGACGTTTGAATACGACTGCGCCCAGTCAACTAGATCCAAGCAGGCTACCTACAAGTGACATCACTGCTATTTCACAACAAAGTCCGTCTTTAAATGGTACTCTCCATCGCGAAATATATGACTGGCTTAATATTGAGCGATAAATCGCTCACTACTAAGTCTTCACTCATTAATGACACAGACTACCAGAGTTAACCGAATCGTATTGATAGGTGGGTTTTAAGAATTGCCAACAGATTTGACAGGAGGAATAAAATATGGTTATCACACTGCTTATTCGGAAATTACGAAATTTTATCAAAAGAATACATAGAAGACGATCGCTTGTTCTTGCCGTCTTATTATTTATCATCTCTTGTGCAACCCCCCCTGTTATTGCTACTACTTCACCTATTGTTACAGTGCAAACTCAACAAGATGGGGGACAGTTAGCGAACAATGCGACTCAACTATATCGTAGCGGACAGTACGAGAAAGCCGCAGAGGCTTGGCAACAAACGGCAAATGTGTTTGCTCGTCAAGGTAATAAGTTAAACCAGGCGATGGCGTTAACTCAGATCTTGCACCTGGAAACTTCAATGTTAATTCCTTGACTAAGTGCTAGGT
>JAQYWN010000122.1 GCA_029379265.1 Rhizonema sp. NSF051 | reverse complement strand
TATTAATTCCTCGCGATCGCTCTTTGGGAAAAAACTTTTTGGTTTACTGTGTCTAGCTAGATTCATAGATTTAGCCAAAAATCAACCTTTAATGTGCCACTTTAAGGTGCGTTTGCCCTGGGATCATCCTCACCTACACGGATTATCAACTCAACAAGTTGGTTCAGGATTGGCAGGTGAATTGTGGGTTGCTCCTCCCTATAATTTGCCAGATATTAGTAAATGGAATCCCAAGAATGAGCAGATACATTTCCTGGCTTTGAATACCTTTGGAATCCAACAAACTTCTAGGCAGGGTAAGCCGCATGATCCGCTTAATCAAAATCCTTCATTCTTCATTCCAGCAGGTACACCGTTGAAAGTTTTAGGAACAACTGAAAATGGTGAAAAAATTTACGAAACATCGGATGCCGTGAATTTTGGTCATAACTCTAAACCGGTAGGCTATGATACTCAATATCCCACCGGTGATTCACAAGGAACCCTGCCTATTTATGGAGGAGGTAATTCTTCAGCAGAACCAATAGAAAATGTCATTCATACCGTTAACGGTCAATATAACCCCACATTATCGCTTAAAACGGGTGAATGGAATGCATTCACCTTTACCAATATAAGCGTAAATACCTTCCACGTTATTCAATTAGTAAAACAGGAAGGGGAAAAGCTTATTCCTCAGAAAGTGCGTCTAGTCGGTATAGATGGCAATTCTTCTGCACTTGCCAACAATAAAGACGTAGAAGTGACAGAACTGCCTCTACTGAACCCAGCGTCTAGAGTAGAGATTCAGAAGTGGTTTGAACAACCTGGTATCTATTACTTGCTCTCTAACGGGACAGAAGAGCTTTTAGGTGATCACACATCACCACTCATCAAGGGACAAAAAGGATTTAATAATGATTTTAGTCTTTGGGGACCTCAGGTATTGGCAACCATTGAAGTGATAGGTAATGTACTGCCGTCTGGTGTCCCTCCAGAACTCTACGCTTCTTTGGCACAGCAAACTAAGATTGCAGAGAATAGCACATTTAATCGGAAACGGACGTTTACATGGGTAGGAAATTTTGGCTGGGCGGTTGCAGCCGACAATCCAACTACATTTGAGGGAGCTTGGCGCATTAATAGAGAATATTTTGCCCTCTCTTTTGATAAGAACATGATTCCTCTAACAATGCCGATGCTAGGTACGACAGAACACTGGACTGTTAATAACGCGTCTGGAAAGAGTGACCCAACTCTCCCAGTAGATGTTCCATTTACCGAATGGCATCCTTTCCACATTCACCAAAATGATTTTACGGTTTTAAACGTCAATGGCATTCCAGTAAAGAATCTTCTGAGAGATACGTTTCCTTTAGTGCCAACTTACGCTCCTAACAGCCCAAACCCAGGAAACCCCTTTGGGACGCCGCAACCCAATGGCGATGTCTCAGTCACACAAATGCTAATGAAATTCGATGACTACCCTGGCACTTTTGTCAACCATTGTCACATTCTTGAGCATCAAGATGCAGGGATGATGATACCAGTCAGGACAATCCTAAACACAGAAGATACTTGGTTAGGTTTAAGCTCACAGGACAATTCTGATGGCAAAGTCGAATTAATTCGGGCTAGCAATCTGCAACAACACGTCAGCTTGATGCCGTATGGAAAACAATTCAAAGGAGCAATAAAGCTTGCGCTGGGCGATGTCGGTTACAAGAAAGACAATCAGACACAGAATGTAACGGATAATGTCACAGATGTCATCACAATTCAGTACTCATTAGATACCAGTAACGATAAGTTTACAGTGAGAGTATTTGATGGCAGAACTCTAATCGATGAGCAGGAAAAAGGTAACAAAGAATTTGATGGTCAAGATAAACATCTATTAATTACTGAGTTTACTCCTTTCAACGACACCGGATCGTCCTATGCAAAAGTATCATTAGCAACAGGTGACATCAATGGCGATGGTTACTCAGATATAGTTGTAGGTATTATTAGTAAAGATGGACAAGCACCTTTAATTGAGATTTACAGTGGTAAGGATTTTAATTTGCTTTCCCGTATTACTCCGTTTAACCAAGAAGTTGGTTTTAACGGCTTGATTAACTTGGCTGTTGGGGATGTAAATGCAGATAACTATGACGATATTATCGTTAGCCAAGGCAAGGGAGGACGAGGATTATTAGAAGTTTACAGTGGTCAATTAATTGATAGTCAAGGGAGCTTAGAGGCTAAAGAGACCTCACACAAGACAGCACTCCTGTCTCAGACTTTTCAACCCTATGGTGAATCCTATCATGGCGAGGTAAAAGTGACATCGGGTTATATTCTTCAAAGACCAGATGTACCGAATGGCGAGCCTGTTCAGACCTATCATGCCAACATTACAACGATGGCTGTGGATGATGTACCTGATGGGCAACAGCAGATTAAGGTGTTTACTCAACTGTTGGATGAACACCATGGTACAGGACACGAAAGTGACTCAAATCATGATGCACAATTGAATAGTTCTTTTAACCCTTCAGAACTTCGCCTAGATACAGCATTTACCCCTGAACACAAGCTCAAAGAACTGTATGGAACTTTTGCAGATATTCCTGACTTACCTCGGGGTGAACCTGTTCTATACGGCCTTGATGCGAATGGTTTACCAGAGTTAATTCACTTACAGGAAAAGAATATCCCCATAGTGTTGTAGGGGTTCTATCCTAGCTACTAACTGACAGAAGTTCCGAAACAATTCGATCAGTAATATATTATCTCAAGTATGCTTCCATGCCGATACGGGCGCTACACACCTGCAACTTTGAGGCAATACGGCGATACTGCTGTGGTCTTCAGCATCGCATGATTGATATTTTAATTCACCAACGCCGGAAAATCTCCTAGTAATGCTCGCTATGTTTCCTACAGTTGATCCATCCCTATATACACCATCATTAACTGTGGATCTCTCTGAGATTTGCCTTGTCAGTGTTGTCCGCTTTGCATGTGGACAAGAATCAACGAGCTACCCAGATCAGTCATACTTTAAGCTAGTCTTCATTGAAGACGGAGAGGGAAGCTGCTTTATAGACTCAGAATTAATTGGGGTTGCGGCTGGTACGCTTGTTTTGATTGCACCAGGCAAACGTCATCATCTGAGTGGCTTAAAGATGACAAAGAGATGGGTTGCCGTTTTTGCAATTGATACTTTATTTTTGGGTCTAGCAAGTGCTGAGACATGGTTAAAACAGCCTGACGAACTCGTTTGGCTCTTACTATTGCGACCCAATGATGCTGGAACTAGATATTTTCAAGTTGCTCCTGAGCAGCGTTCAAAATGGCTTGAGCGTTTACATCAATTAGATATTGAGCTACAGGAGCGGCTTCCAGGGTTTATGCGAGCAGCGTGCGCACTTTTATGGCTGTTGCTGATCGACACAGGTAGACTAGCAGTTTCTCAAGAAGAAAAATCCGCACTTCAATTAAAACCGTTGCTGAAGGATGTCTTTCAATTCATTGAAACCTATTATTTTCATCAGATTAGTCTTTTTGATGTGGCTAAGGCAGTCAACCTTACCTCTGGATACCTCACTACTTTTATACGCCGTGAGACAGGGCGAACAGTGCTTAGTTGGATCATTGAATGGCGGATGATAAAGGCACGCCGCTTGCTGCTGACAACTGAACAATCAGTTCAGTTGGTTGCTGAAGCAGTAGGGTATACCGATCCAGGACACTTTATTCGGCAGTTTCGCCAACGATACGGCAACACTCCGCAGGCATGGCGACGTGCATGTCTCTCGAGAAACGCATTCGATAGAGCTAGAAATAGGGATGAGTTCTAAGCCCAATCTGCCTTTAGGGTCAGAATTGCTATATCTTTTTTCAAGTTTCTAATGTAAAAGCATTTGCTTTGACAATACTTGAAGAAAAGCCAATTTTTCCAAAAGATTTTCCTATCACTATCGCTTTTATATCTTCTAAACTTACTTTGTTATAGATTTCGGGTTTAGAAATGGAAATTACTAACGAGAAACCAATCACCAAAGAATTTTCTTCCAAAGAGTTCATCACCAGAGATGGAACTCAAACTCCTTTGCCCATGACAAGTTTCCGCCAGCCTTTGCCAGAGATGTTTGGGCAAGAGCATTACATTCTACGCTATGCTGCTAATCCTATTTTTCAAGATGTCGAAGACTGGGTGATACAGGATAACCCTTATTTGCGTCCAATCCGTCCTCAGGACTTTTCATCCATTGACTTTAATCAATCCTTAAGAAAATCTGAGGTTCTTAACTATAGCGGATTGGCTGCACATCGTATGCTGCTCAATATTTACGAAAATGATTTTGTTTTTCTTCCAAGTGAGAAGTTCTCGACTAAAAAAGCTGATTTTGACCTTTTCTATTGTAATCAAAGCCGATCGCTAGGTGAATGGATTCGTCCTACCTTAGAGGCTCATGTCTTTGGTTTCCTTAGCCAAGAAGTCACTGTTTCAGGGCGATGGTCAATCGAGGCTTTGAGAACTTATCTTTGGTCATTAGTTGAAGCGCATCAAAAATCAGAATCGGCGATCGCTGATGCGATTTTGGCTTCGAGTGATCCCAAAAAAGCTGCTGTTTCCTTCTTAATTCAAGTAGCCAGCGATTTCTTGTCTGAATCTTCGCCTGCGGCGCGGATTGTGCTTGGTACCTATGGCACAATGCTCTCGGACATGTTTAAGATCATTATTGATGAATATGGTTATGGAGTGCACAAAACTAAGCACAGTAGTATATTTGAGGAAACAATGGTCAACTGTGGACTATCGCCTCATGTGCATGCCTACTGGCAGTTCTATCAAAGCTCATGGCTAGCTTTGATTAATTATTTTCACTATCTCTCGCGAGATCACAGCAAATTCTTCAAGTTCATCGGTCTTCTGTTTTACACGGAAGCCACGTTGGGTTATACCTGTCAACTATGGTCGAAGATGATGAAGTCCGTTTTCGGTTCTAACTTCAACACTTTGTACTTTGATGAACACACTCATATTGATGAGCATCATGGTCGTATGATGTTTGAAAACTTGTTGATGCCTGCAGTTGCCAAATATGGTGACATCATTATTGAAGATTTTGTGCGTGGCATTGAAGAGTACTTGTTGCTTCAGGAAATAGCTGATACTGATTTCATCGCTCAAGTGAAATGGGCTGATCAAGTGGAAGCTTCTAAGCCAATAGCCCAGAATATCTATCAGAAGATCCGAAGTCAGGAACTGAAACACCCACAGAAAACATTTGTGAAACTCGCCAATAAACTTGCCGTCACTTGTACTTACGATATTGATCAATTACTTGTTGTGGAATCCGGCACATTGAAGCTAGTCACAGGACATTTACAAGCTATTGAACTCGGTGCGGGAGAAGGAATCATTATCCCCCAAAATCGCTTAGTGGGTTCAAAGAGTGGACCGGAAGGATGCACGTATTATCTCGATGCTCTTGTAGACTCCCAATTATGCGTGTCGTAACGTTTGATCCCAACCAATACAATCTTCTTATTGAAGGAGAAGATGAAAAAATTTACTTCCTATTTCAACAATCTGACAATCGGTGGTTTTTGCTAGATGATCGTTGCCAGCACCGAAGAGGACCCCTACATCTGGGATCTTGGAACAACGCGGATCAGTGTCTGGTTTGTCCCTGGCATGGTACAAAGTACTCTGAAAAGGCTTTACAGAAACGTTCCATCCCGATCATTTATCGCCAGGATGTAGTGATTGCTATTGTTGACATCTCACCCCACACTCCAATCCATTTGTCAAAGAGAATCATTTTAGCGAATCAGCAAGATTAAACAAATTGCTGCCTGACGGTAGGATGTGGGGCATATGATTGGTTTTAGCTAAAAAATAGTTGCATTTGCAATTTGATCATGCTATCTTCTATTTAGTTGATTCTTTGATTGTCAAAAATGCAACTATTCAGTACATAATAAAATCTTTTGAGTTGCTTTTTGCCAGTGTAAAGTCTTTTATCCATAGGAGGATCACAGTGCTAGAGATGCAGAAGTGGGTGCAAGCAATCAGGGTTTCCTCTGGTTTTATGGGACTCGCCGCCATCATTCTCACCGTTGTTCTTTGGGCAATCGCTGCCAATGTCGCAACTAGTTTGTTTTTGGCGGGGGTTCCTCCGTTTGAAGTCGCTGGCATCGGCACCATGATTGCTACCTTCGGTTTAGCTATTGTCGATAGTTTTTTTGGCCAATCCCCAACGGTAGCGCCTCGCGAATCGCGTACTCGCAAACTAAGCCGACAAGAATTTGCGGCAGGAATATCCTTAGCAGGGTTAGTGGGGCTGGATTATTTAGCGATTCAACAACTCTCAGTGGCAGTTGCAATTGTGCTATTGTTTACTGCTCCTATCCTAGTTGTGCTATGGTCTGCCTTGACGAGTCGGCAAGTTCCCTCACGATCAGTTTTGGTGACACTAATTTTATCAGTCGTGGGGGTTGTTCTGGTTTCCAATGTGCTAGCCAGTGACGCTAGACAAGTGAGTTGGCTTGGCATTGGAATTGGGCTACTGGCTGCTGTATTCTTTGCTGCCTACATTATCTTGCTCGAGAAACTAAGTGAAACGCGTGAATCTAGCAGGGTACTATTGACAATATTTGCTGTTGCCAGTCTCTTCTGGTTAACTTACCAATTATCTCAGGGGATTCCGATCCAACTCCTGACTCCGAAGAACTTTTCCAGTATTGTTTATATCGGTTTTGCAGGAATTCTACTACCTTATCTATTGTTTTTCTGGTGTATTCAACGAGTGCAAGCTGAGCGAGCAGCGATCGCGGCTACGCTTGAACCATTTATTGCAGGTGTATTGGCTTGGATTTGCTTCGGTCAAGTCTTAACACCTCTACAAATTACAGGTGGTGTCCTGATCATTGCAGCGGTCACCTGGTTGCAGATTAAAGATGCCAAACCGACTTCACTATAGCATTCTGAACAGTCAATAATACTAAAAAAGGAATTGAACGCTGATGACAAACTTGCTACATATCGATACCAGTCCTCGCAAAGAGGAATCCTATTCGCGCACCCTTTCTAGAGAATTTCTAGAGACTTGGAAAAATCATCATCCTAATATAGAAATTACTTACCGGGATCTGGGACTGAATCCCATTCCTTACATTGATGAACTTTGGGTGACGGCAAAATTTACCAAACCCGATCACTACACTTCTGACCTTGCAGATGTAATCCGCCTCTCAGACGAATTAATAGATGAGTTCTTAGCCGCTGATCGCTACGTAATTTCCTCCCCAATGTACAACCTCAGTATTCCGGCTGTCTTCAAATCATACATCGATCACATTGTTCGACCGGGACGAACCTTTACTGTCGATGCAGGCAGTTTCAAAGGCTTAGTCACTGGCAAAAAAATCCTGATCATTACCGCCCGTGGCAGTGATTTTCGTCCTGAATCAGCCTTGGCTCCTATTGATTTTCAAGAGCCTTATTTAAAAGCCATCTTCAACTTTATTGGGATTACTGACATCCAGTTTATTCATGCGAATGGTTTAAGGACTGAACGACGAGAGCAAGCTTTAGCGGAATCAAAAGAGGCAATTCGAGCGATTGCTACCAGTTGGTAATTACACTGCTATCCTCACTTGCATCTTACTCAGGTTTTTGACTGGGTATTTGAGTTCAACATGCTAGGGAATTATTGAATCATGGGAAAGAATAGACTCTTGAAATTACTGTTAGGTCTATCTTTCAGCATAGATGTAAATTTCCATACATCTGCTCATCTACCCCTTAAATATTGTCAAGTGAACGCAGGGATAGTAAGAGGAGTTACGCACTGTACAAATAGACCATAATTTGCATTACGGGATTCAGTCGTTTCAGGCGCTTCGCATAACCCTGATTTGTTCGTTGTCTTTCTTGTTTTGAGTGCTAAAGATAGCTGAAATACCCAAATTCCGTGTAGTACAAATGTACGATGCGTAAGTCCTAAGTAAGTATTACAATCTGATACTAATTCAAAAAATGTTTGCGACAGATAGCAGATTTAAAATGAAGTCAAAACCAGTCGTTTAAGCAACACTTTCATCCGAAACAATACCAAATGTTTTGCATAATTTCAAATTTCAAAGAATGGCTTATAATAAGCTACAGCGAAATGTCTTTGATGAGTTGTGCGTCCTAACGGATAGCTTGAACAGTTTGTCATTTGATTCTGTATTTCCTATTTTTGAAGAGGAGCAACTCTTCTTGTGTCAGCAGATGCGACCGATAATCGAGCAATTCAGGCATGATCAAGCAAGTGATCTGAATATCCTGGATGTGGGAACAGGTTCTGGGATTTTAGCAATTTTTTTAGAGCATGTGTTTGCTCGACAGGAGGGAGTTCCCCATTCCTATACCATTCGCGCCCTTGATCGCTCTAAGCGTGCTGTAAAATTGGCTCAAATCAATTGTCGAATAAACCGCTGTCAACACGTTCAGGTTTTGCCTGCACAGTCTTATTTCGAGCGATCGGTTGAAGTACTCTCTCAAGATTTAATTTTGATGAATCCTCCATTTAACCCAACTTATCCAACGTTTATAAGAGGAGGTTCGACAGCCATCAATGGCTATACAGGGCTAAGAGTCTTTCGAGAATGGCTACACTATCTACCGCAGCATCTTGGCTCAGATGGGATGGTGATTGGCTTTATCATGTCTCCGATCGCTCAAAACAAAATTATGGCTCTCGAAGAGCTAAAAGCTGCACTTGGGACAGAATTCTGTGTGCGTTACTGCCGCAGTTTACCTGAAGATTATGATACGTTTGAATTTCTCAATGCCATTTATCAACATTACCTTTCTGCATCCACTCCAGAAGAACACGATTCTCTAGCAATTTGGATTGAGAGAATTGCAATGTCAGCCCACAAGCTAGCTTTAATCTACTACGAAGCTAGCAGACGCAGTCAGGCTCAAACGATCAAAGAAATAGAACCCATATGGCAGCCTCAAGCATCTTGGGACGATCGCATCCGTATACATCAAACAGTAGTTGATAACTATCGAAAATCGTCGCTATAGTGCGATTGTCCTGCGAACGCTAGCTCACCATCACGTTCTGAGACTCCTTTGCAGCTGCTAACATTCGCTCCATAACTTCCTGTATAACGCTCACTTCACTATCATTCATATGGCAAGCAAAGTACTCTACAATTCCCTCCGCATAGACAGGCCACATTCGCTTTTGCATCGTTAGTCCTTGTGGGGTTAGCACAGCAAACGTACCCCGACGATCAGTCGGGCAACGTTGACGGTATAACAGTCCGGCTTTCTCCAGGCGATCAATCAATCGGGTTAGATTACTGCGGCTCAGCAAGACTTTGTCTGCCAAATCACTCAGACGTAGACGATACTCAGGAGATTCCTTCAGTGTAAGTAATACATCATACCACTCCAACGACGGCAACTCTGCCTCAGCTAGCTTTGCTTCAATTCGATCAATCACTCTGAGGTGTGTGGTTAGGAACAGCCGCCAGACAGAACTACGCATTTTCTCTAGATTTTGTTTATTGCCCATATTTAGAAGTACAGCGATTTTCAGATAAATAGACTATAGTGATTAAACCTTCAGGTAGGCATCATCTTTGGTCATATGGATTTACGGCTTGAGCCAATGCTTGGTCGAGTGACTCCATGGTACGTGCCTTACAGGAACGGAGAAATTGCGTGACTTTCGATAAACATTGCTCTATAGGGGATAAGTTATGAGAGTAGAGGAGACCTGTACGTTTTTTCAAGCGATTGGATAATTCGCAATAGCAATAAATCATTGTTCTCCTCGACCAAGATTACGGCAGATTTTGGTTCAATTACCAGAAAATTGCTGTATCAGGATTTACGCAAGTGTCACAATATAATCATAAGTAATATATAGGCAAAAACATAAATTTTCACTTGTATAGCTAATTAGATAAGCATCCGACAAAAAAGCTGCTGATGTGCCAGTTAATAAAAAGTGTGCCAGTTGCGTAAGTCCTATATATCTCAAAAAAAATAGTTTTAATTACAATAGCATAAATTTGATATAGTTGAAAATACAATTTTTATATCTGAGTTGAATGCAGGGGAGGACATGGATCATTTTTACTGAGCTTGGTTTATTCGCATCTGAAACATTTCATTACTTCTGTAGCACCTTGAGATCTAAATAAAGTCGTGTAATAAGTATGGGCAAGGGTACACCGAAAGTAAAATGCTGGAATGGTACAAGGGCTGAGCTATACGTTGGGACTGATACCCCGTTATTGGTTGGATCAAAAGCTTGGTTTGAGTGGTTAGAGTTACCTGAATCAAATTCATTCAGTTTTGATACAGGAAGTTATCTAGTTTCTGATTTTACTGCAAGGCGTAAGAACCACAAGAAGGGTAACTACTGGTACGCTTACAATCGGATTAATGGCAAACTACGCAGTATTTACATTGGGGTAACCTTAGATCTGACGTTTTCACATTTACTAGAAGTTGGTAAGCAACTACTTAATGAAAGACCCAGCGAAGAAAGTGAAAAATCATTTTTCATCTCAGGAATTCCAACAGGATTGAGAATGCGCGGTACCACAATCACGAAAACAAACCATGTCTGTTAACGAATGGGGATACTTAAATCCAATACCCGTGATATCATTTCCAGTAGCACAACCATAGTCAAATCAATAAGTATTCCCTTTATGAAAAGCATCTATCTGACCAATGCCAAAACGTGTGAGTAACCCGGCGTTGCAAGTGGATGCGATCTCTACACCTCTAATTATTAACTCATTGAAAAATAATCAGCAATGAATACATACTCTGCCACAGTAAGAGTATGACAAAATACACAAAGCCGCTTAGGAGCAGCTAACACCTTGGGAGTTTGCCTCCGAACTTTCAGACGTTGGGAATCAGAAGGCAAAATCAAAACAATTAAAACGCCTTCTGGACAAAGACGATACGACATCGACTCTTTTATTAAAAAAGAGTCCTCATACCATTTCACGAAAAACTTGATACAAATGATTAGTTTCTAATTCTTTCCCCCTGCTAGAATGCCCCCCATTTGTATCAACCTTAAAGTGAAACAGTATCACGGGAGTGAGGGGCGTGCCATTATCATCTATGCACGCGTCTCTACCAGACAGCAGAAGGGAGATCTTGATCGACAAGTTGAACGATTATCAGCGCTCGATACCGGCGCTCAAGTCCTGCCGGAAGTGGGAGTCCGACTCAATCTTAGGACTGGAGTTTAGACTAAATTCGATTTTTCAGGCTAGAACCCTTGTGTAGCAAGCATTTTAGACTTGGAAATCTAAACAAGCTTATAAATTAGGAAAGCCTCTCTGGATAAGGGTTTGGCGGTTTGGAAAGCAAAATTAGTCTAAACTCCAATTAGGAGGAAAGATATCTAAAGCTACGAGAAAGCAAAAAAGACGGATGTACAAGCAGCCAACCGACAAGGTTGTCCAGCGTAACGCCGTCAGCAAAGAAAAACGGGATCATAAAGGAAGAAAAATTCGCGATTAATTCTCACGAATAAAGTGGGACTATACTTTTGACTGACTTTACTTAGAGAATCATGGTAGTCAAGGAGCATCACGAACGAAAATGACGCTAGAAAATAAAGAGCTTTTAGCCCTCCATGTTAAAGCAGGGTAAGCTCATTTAATTTTGTAGAAAATATACTTGACGAATAAGACTTAAAAGGATACAAGTAGGTGGGCGTAAATAAACCTAAAATGGTTTGTTGCTGTTAAGAGCGCTAAAGCGCTACTACGAGCAAATTCTGGAGATTTTACATTTCGTTACATAGTGGTACATTTTTCTGCCTATCTACTTATGAGATGACTAAAGTCGGGTGATCGCCTTTACTGGGCGATAGCTTGACAAATGTGACTTGAGAATGCTAATTGAGATGACAGCAATGCCACTTGAAAATCTCAGTCCTCCATATTCTGGTTTCGTAGGGCATAGCCCCACCTACGTATATTTCAAAAATAAAATATGATTCTGATTGCACTTCCTTTTAGGGAGACTGTGATAGTAAATGGATAAATTGACAACATGCTCACCGAACCTATAGAATCTGTTGCCATACGAACACCTCAACGCTTAGTTGAAGTTGCTTGGTTTGACGATCTTTGTGGAGGCGATACACAGTATTTAGGAGTCATCGACGAAGAACGCCGGAGCAACTACACTCACTGCCGCGATATCATGCTAACTGCCGAGCAAATGGGCTTTGGCAATATACTGCTGCCGACATCATACCTCGTTGGACAAGAAGTGATTCCATTTGCCGGAGCTATGGCACCGCAAACATCAACCATTAATATGCTGACAGCTTTGCGGACAGGCGAAATCTTCCCGACTATGCTAGCACGTCATATAGCTACACTCGACCATATTCTCAAAGGCAGACTGACTATCAATATTATTAACTCCAATTTACCTGGTGTGGAAGAAAGTCCGGAACTGCGTTACAAACGATGCTCTGAAACCATTGATATTCTAAAACAAGCATGGACTCAAGAAAGCATTGATTTTGCAGGCGAAGTCTATCAAGTAAAACTCAAAAGCACCGATCCCGTTAAGCCATATCAACAAAATGGCGGACCCTTGCTATACTTTGGTGGTATCTCGGATGGCTCAAAAGAAGTGTGTGCCAAATACTGCGATGTCTTCCTGATGTGGCCAGAACCAGAAGAAAGCATTTACGCAACTATGCAGGAAATGAGCGCAAGGGCAGCTAAATATGACCGCTATATTGACTTCGGCTTCCGTGTTCATGTGATCGTGCGCTCAACAGAAGAGGAAGCCCGCGCCTACGCTCAAAAAATTATGTCAAAATTTGATCCTCAACGCTTCAACATGAAAGAGCGCACACAAGACTACAAATCGCTAGGCGTGATTCGTCAAGATGAGTTCCGAGCAAAATCGACTGATGATTACTTAGAGCCGCTATTATGGGGTGGTATCGGTCGAGCGCGTTCGGGCTGTGGAGCAGCATTAGTCGGTACGCCCGAACAGATTCTTTTAAAGTTGAATCGTTACATAGACATGGGCATCCGAGCGTTTATCTTGTCGGGTTATCCTCTGATTGAAGAGTGTAAACTCTTTGGCAAGTACGTTTTGCCGCATCTGCCTACAGTCAAATTGTCAGTTTTACAGGGTCGTGTGCCTACACTTTGACTAAGTCTTAAATTATACCATAATGAGGTGCATTTCTAGCAGCAGCACAACATCAATAAAAAAGATTTAGGTGTACCTCAGTTGCTCAGAAAATACTAGTGTCTGGTAGACAGATCGTCAGTGTCTGGTAGACAGATCGTCAGTATCTGGTAGATAGATCGTCAGTATCTGGTGGACATATCGTCAGTGTCTGGTGAACAAGTCGCCAGTGTCTGGTAGATAGATCGTCAGTATCCGGTCAACAAATCGCCAGTGTCCGGTCAACAAGTCGAGGGAAAAACCTGCACAAAACGCGCAACCCTTTACGGGTACTCGTTGTGCG
>JAQYWN010000121.1 GCA_029379265.1 Rhizonema sp. NSF051 | reverse complement strand
CTATAATACATAATCTTGCCCTTTCATGTATTTTAATTACATTAAAGTTAAGTTACGGCTATAAATATTTGATGTCAACGACTACGTTCTTCTGGATGCAAGTAGTCAACTGTTCTATCAAAACGACGAACATTATCATCTCGGTAATGATAAACAATGGAGCTTTCTTGGGTATGAAGTCCTAATTTGTTCAGTCGAGTTTCGTTTTCCAGATGTGGATGATTAGCCTTTAACTTGTTAATTATCTCGGTCACTTCTTGCCCTTGGGGAGTACTGAGATATCTTCTCGCCTCAATGACTTTCAATTGTCCGTAATCCTTGCTTGATGCATATGGGCTAGCTTCATTTATAGCCTCTATAATTTTATCGTCATGGTGTCCAGCTAGTTTGAGTTTGAATGCCATATTTTCATCAATATTGCTGGTGGTGCCTAGCGCATGATTTCTACCAAGTTCAACCCTGTACTCCTCTATAGTTGTAAGTCTTTTTTCAATACCTTTTTGCAAATCTTCAATATGTTTATCTTTAGCGGCTTTTGCTTCAAAATATTTAGTTTCAGCCCGTTTTAAAGATAAAAACTGTTCTTCTTGCTGTGTCATTCTCTCAACGAATTTGTGTTCTGCTGGCGATCTTTTATCTAACAACGATATCTCATTATTTATTCGCCAATTCTTTAAATTTTCAGCACTCTTATTAGGCCAACGGACACTGCCTGCTAAGTGTTCAATATAATCGTCAGCTTTGTCTACACCTTTGATGAATGGGTCATGTGAGAGAGCTGATTTGATTTCATTCATTTCATAACCATCGCTATAAAGCTTCTGTATAGAGAACTGATGAAACCTGGTTATTCGTTCTGGGTGCATAACAGTATCGAAATGTTCCTTGCTAAGTTTTTTGGCAGTATATGTCAATAAATAGTGATGCTTTTCATCAGCTGTACCTACAAACTTATTTTTTTCAAAATGATTAGCAATTTGTTCGGATTTTTTTAAATTTTCTTTTGTAATATCCCTTGCTGAGGCAGTATTATTTATTTTTGAAATTCGCTCCTCGAATGAACGTTTCATTACTTTTTCAAGCTTAGATTTAATCAGACTTTCTTCTTTAGCAAAAGCAGTTCCACCAAAATCTTTTGAGTAAGGGTTCTCACCAACCCCTTTGTCTTTTATGTCATATTTGATTCCTTGACGATCAAGCTTCTCTTTTTGGTAATTAATCAAATCCAAATCTTTCTCTAAACGACGAGATTTGGTGGCACGTTCTAACTCTTTTTGCTTGTAAAAAGCTATTTTTTCAGTTTTTTTAAATAGTGCTTCAATTGCTTTTTTTTCTTTCAGGGCAGCTTCTATCTTCTGCTCTTCCCGGTAAAAATGGTAAACTTCTACACCAAATTCATATGCATCATATGCAGCCAACCCGACATTGAGACCTGGAATCTCCGCAGCACCCGCAGCTTCTTTAATAACCAGACTTTTAATTCGATTAAGCCCAGCTTTTATGACTTTTGATCTGAACGAGGGACGTTTTACTTCTTCGCGAAGGTCAAAATCAAGCGGATCGGGGGTTATGTCCTTAAGCTCTTGTAATTCTTCATCAGTTATTGGTTGATGTTTGGTATCAGCCATAATTTTAAGATTCAATTTTATTCGCTGTTTCCTCAATTTTAACCCGAAATACAATCTTTCAATAAAAGCCTTAGAGTTAAAGTTATTAACCGTTGCAGTTAATGTAAATAACCGGAGGAATTTATCCGCGTTCCCGATCGCCTTCCGCTGATCGCCTTGGTTCTTGTTGATTTTGTGGGTAGCTTCTTGCTTGTGTTTGTTGCTTGGGAGGAGGGGAGGGGGTAGCCTCTGTCGGGGTTGCTAAACCTAGCTTATCAAGCCTATGCTCAGGTTGTGCTGTTTCCTGCTGCCTTTGAAAGCGCAAATTAGATGCTGCGGTTCGTACTTGAGAAGTCTGAACAAGGGGTTTTATACCTTTTGTAAGATAGGCAATCTGGTATTCCGTATCAGGGAGCGAAACGGAAACAGGGCTTTGTTCTCGGATGGTGGAGTAAATCTGATTATATGAATATCCCGCAATTCGCATTTTAACTGCTATCTGCGCGTCGGTACTGGGGTTAAGCACAGCCTCTTTGCCATGAGCACTGACCATTCTGCCAAGTTCCCTAAGATACTCGGCTTTGGCTTGCGATCTCCACTTAGTTGTATCCTGCCCCAAAGCCCATTGGGCTTTACGAATTTGCTCAGCAGATTTGGTGGAATTTTGGGCTTGCTGAATTATTGCTGCCACTGTATGGGCATCCAGTTCCCCTACAGCCTCAACCACAATATTTGTATTGTTATTAGCTGGTCCAGTCTTGGTTATTTGCTCTGCATTTAATTTGTACGAGTCTCTTGAACGAGTCCTGCGGAAGCTGGTTTTTCGCGTGTTCTTATCTTGGCTCTTATCAGAGGAGGGAACACTCCCTCTCTCTGACTGCCGCGCTGACTTATCGTGAGTCGCGGCGAGCTTACTTCGTTCCCGCTCTTTATATTCTTGCCATTGACCAATTGTTTGCCTCTGGTCATTTTCAGGAATAGACTGTTTATTGTCTGCCTCCTGCTTCACGGTTTGCTGAGACTTAGCCATAGCTCGTTCTTGTCTACGAGCGATCGCTTCAATAACCTCCTTATTCTTGAAAATATTAGCAACAGTCCGATTAATATAATCAGTCACATGTCCGGGTTTACGCTTCTCTAAATCTGGACTTCCGTACTCCAGGGCGTAACGCAGAGCATCGCTACCCCACCCCCGTTTTGCCAACTGCTTGAGAGCCGCCCAATCGATAGAACTTGGGTCACGACTAAAATTTTTCACCCGTGCTTTTTCACTAAGCTGCTCAAACAGTTGCAGTGCTTTTGCTTTTTGAGCTTCTGTAGCAGGTTTGTGATCAAGGCTAGCAACTAGCTTGGCAGCTTCATGTTCTTTCTGAAGAGCGATCTCCGCACGCTCCTTCGCTTTTTCAACCCATTGAGCACCGTTGCGCATTGACTTCCCGGTAGCTTCTATCAGTTTTACATAAGGGAAGCCGTGCTTACCTGAATAAACGCCCAGGTGATCCAGCTTGCGGTTGGTTAGCCCACTGAGACGACCATAGTGATTGAACCCTGCACTTCCCTTGTCTCCGCCAAGAGCTTCAGCTAACATCTTCCCTAGCTGACTTGCTGTCTCGCGCTCAATTGGCTGATTGGACACCCGTACAAATCCTTGAAAATTCTTTGGGGATGATTCCATCAGAACCGCGAACTCCAAACCTCTACCCTTCAAGTCTTCAACAGCACTAGGATCTAAATCATCAACGAAGATAAGGCCTTGAGATTTACCGCCGATAGTTGGAGCTAAGCGAATGAATATGTCCTTGCCTTGAGTATTTTGATGTCGCAACCATGAAAGAATAGGTGTTTTCCCTGTCTCTTGGTCATAGCGAAGGATGGACTCTTTCGTAAAAGTCCGCGTCTGCATAGGATATTTTGGTTCTTGAAGCTCCCCAGTTTCTTCATTTAATTTGAGTTGCCGATCCAATAAACCAATTTCAAATCTGCCGTCACCGCCCATTGCATCGAGCTGCTGTTTAGCAACGTGCCAAGAGTAGTATTGCCGTGTCTTTGGAGGTTGGGGATCAGATCTCTTCCTTTCTTCCATTTCCCATGATGGAGAGGGACTAATAATATTATGTGCAATTGTAGGAGCGATCGCCTGTTGGGCAATCCGTGCCAAATGGCGAACTTCGCCATCATGAGACTGTACTTTATTATCTAGGGACAATTCTTCGGCCAGCCGTTCACGTTCAGCAATGCGCTCTGCTCGCTCTTTCTCACGCCAAGCATCTCTTATCTGCTGTTGTCGTAAATGTTCTTTGGCTGCTTCCAGTTCTTGGTTTAGCTGCTTTATTTCGTCGTTGCGTCGGGATTTGTTTGTTTGCTTCCCTTTTTGGCGTAAAGCATTTACCTCTCGGCCTTCATGCAGAGTCGGAACACGGTCTATTCCTTGGGCTTTGTAGCTACGGTGGTCAACTCTGATGTCATAACCATATTTTTCAAGGACAACATTTTGGTGGTGACACCAGTGTGATCGCCACTCTTCCAAAAGTTCATTTTTATTCCAATCCCGATTCTTCTTCCCAAAGCGATCGCCTTCCAATTCCCTGAGAGTCAATAGAATATGGGCGTGAGGATTGTGTTTATTTTTACCAGTGAAATCATGGTAGGAAATATCCCCTACCATCCCTAATTTGGTAAACTCCTTCATAAAGGAACGAGCAGCTTCTAGCTTATGCTCATGAGCCATAACAGCCGGGAAGCAGATCGTAACGTCTCTGGCCAGCTGGGCAGTCGCTTTCTTGCGATTATCAGTCCATTCAATTCCTTCTACGGCATTCCATAGCAGTTTTCTGTTGATTACCCAGTTTGGCGATCCGGCGGGTGCGTGGATCTCGCTGAGATAGACCCCAGATTTACTACTGAAATCGTGAAGCTGCCCAGTATACTCATCCCTGATGATCTCCGCTGCACGGTAAGCTGCGGCTGCCGTGGCTGAGTGTCCCTTAGATCGACTGATGACTTTCGCTTCTAAGCGATAATACCCTTGTTCCATTGCGCTCGATTTCACGCATATAAATAGAATTCTAGCGAATACCTATCCAAATAATCTGTGTTTATGCAGTTGAGCTATTACCTTTGATTTTGCTGGATAAGCTGTTGAATTGTATTGACTCCCAGATGCTCAGCTAACTTGTTAAACTGATCAACATCTGCTTGTTTAACTATGGTACGTTCTATGCGATCGCCCTTCGCTTGCAGAATAGTCTCAGCGCTATTGCCCTTTTTAACTTGAATAGTAAGCACATCGTCTTTTTGTACGCACTCGTATCGATTGTGCTTTAGGGTAACTCCACCCCAGATATCGAGTTGACCACCCTCAGCCAAAAGCAACTGTACAGTGTTCAACAATCTGCTACCACGCTCCTGGTAGGGGCGATACCTGCCCACATCTCCTTCTATTATCTTGGTCAAATAAGAGGAAACAGTTAAGTCTTTGTTTGACTCTTGGGCTTTTTGGATATTTTCAATGTGATGGCTTCGCTCAGATTCCAGCCCAAGGTCATAAACTGCCTGGAGCCAAGTCTCTAAATCGAATTCATTGTGAGTTGGTGCAAGTGAATTCTCTAATTCAAAATTTTGGAGGGTTATGCCTTTATCCTCTAGTAGAGGTAGGGTCTGCGAGGAATGATTGTTTGTATTCCCAGGACTGAAAGTTGCTTCAATAATTTCGGCTGAATTCTTACCAACATCAAACACGTTCCCTTCCTTAAAAAGAGCAGCAACATTTTCACCTGATGGGGGAGGGATAGCGTCAGGCAGAGATTCACTTTGGATTTGAACGGTATTTTCACTATTATGCTGTTCAAAAGCATTTTCACTCTTGGTTAGTTGATTTTCGATGGCTTCTGGAAAACCCTGATCCAAAAGATTTTTAGAAAACATTGTGGCGTAAGAGCGATCGCAGTTGCGCCACTCCTGACCGAGTGCACTTGTGGCTGTTTCCTTAAGTCGGAGGCTGCCATTGTGGGCGATCGTAAACACCATTTCACTATCTATGAATACGTCACCGTTTTCACTTAGATAGTGGGTTAAATACATCTCATTGCCATGCCGTTCGATCATAAGCGGTATGTACGGCTCGTTCTCAATCCTAAGATGAAAGTCATCGCTCTCCATCACAGTTTGAAGCAACCCGCCGCGCTCAAGAAGTTTAGCAATGTTTTTTTCAGGTGTTCCTCTTTGCTGTGGCGAAGGGGTAGTTTCTATCACGGTATCGTTGAATGAGAAATTATCCTCAACTGGAATATCTGTGTTGTCGTGTTGATTCAATAAATCACCTGTTCCTTCCTGAACATTCGGTTCATTTGAAAGGAAAGGTTCTGGAGTAGGAGGGGCTTCACTAAAAGATGGCAGTTCAACACCCAGCATCGCCCTTGCTGCCCCAGTCATTTCATGGGCTAGCAGCGAGTAGCCTTTCTCACCCATCAAGTATTCGAGAAGTGGTTCCAGCTTGTCCTTGTCAAGTTGGCAAGCCATGCGATCGCTCACTGAGTAAAAATCGTCTTGGATGATTTCGAGAATTTTTTCATCCAAAAAGTATTTCCCCCCTTCGTCTTTTCCTTTGGGCGTTTGCATGACAAAGCAATCACCACGATTACTTTGCTTGATTGTCAGTTTCTCATCTCCAGTCTTCAGTTGCCCACCGTATTCGGTCAGAAATCTCGAAGCATCTTCAATAGTAGGCATTTTAACTGGCATTTTTTCCAGGGCATTCTCGCAATCGAAGCCTCTTGGTGTTAGCAGTCCTTGTCGAATATTGCCGCCTGTATCCGTGAAATTTATCATCCTGCCTGGAAATTTCTCCCAGGCACGCAGAAGGTTACCCGTAAATATTTGACGCTGTTCACGAGTTCTACTTTGCAAATGGTCAAACAGATCATAAATGGGTATTTTTTCTTCGGTTTGGTTGACAAAGATTAACCTGATAGATCTTTCTTTTCCCGTGTTTACTTGGGATAACGGTATACTCAACTCACGTACAGAATCTGCTACAAGTAGCTTAATTTCCCAGGCAGATGGCGCAACTGGACTTGCTGCTATATTGTTGTGTTTCATTTTACTGACAACACCGTAAAAGCGCTCTTGCTTATCTGTCGTTAAACAGACAGGCTGCCCTACCGGAAACTCAGATAAAATACTGGAGACTTGCTTTAAATGATTATCTACGCCTGCGGCTCTTTCAGAGGTAACTGTTAACCTATACTTACCTACCCTTTCCTCTAAGTCGGCGATCTCTTGTTTGACCTTTTGTTGAGAGATTTCAATAATTTCCGAAGATGAGTTTGAAGTGATACTGTGTACTTCAGGTAAGCTTAGCGTCTGACGAAGACTGTTGATTACCTGGAGCGTTGTATAGGGTTTTTGTGGATTCTTGACATCAGCTATTTCAGCATAGACTGGGCTGGTAAATGGCGATCTGCTGTTCACGTCAGCCGCTAAAACTTCCATCCGTGACAGCATTCTGGCGTCGAGATTTAGGGTACTCGCTTCTAATATAGATTCCCCGAGCGCTTCCTGGCGGGCGACATACTCTGTGTATTGATTCTCTATACTGTCGTAAATGGTTTCTTGCTCAGCCAGTGGCAGCAGGGGGATTCTGCCAGTAACTTTGCTAATAGCATTCTCTGAGGACAAAAGGTTCCCAGCAGTTTCCAGTGGGAAGTCCAAACGAGCATGAATCTCAGGATTCGCATTCATGACTTCAGTGACAACGATGTCACCATATTCATTCATAAAGTCAGGAGTATTGGCTAGAGAAAATGCACTTTTCCTGGCGGCGGTTGTGTTGGCATTCAATGAAGCCATTTTTTTAGAAAGAACAGTTCCCTTGCAAAATCAGCCCTGTTGGCTACGCTAAAAGTTCTAATGATTTCGGTATTGCTGCTGCCACTCGCTTCATGGCTCTCATCGAGAATAATCAGACTTTTTGGTGCAAATGTTCTGAGGAAAGTCCTACGTTCTGGCTCTTTCCCTTTGACTGTCTGAAGTTGGTTGTATGTTGTAAAAATTCCATCGTAGTTGCCTAGATTCCCTTTCTCCTGAAATGCTTTGATAACCTCACGGTGGGTTTTAGATTTGGTTTTTAACTCGCGCCCATCGGGTAAGGGGAGGGTTAAATTTTCGTCGGTAACCAATGGTCTAAAGTGAGGCATTCCGATGTCGCCCAAATCCCGGATCATATCTGCGTAAAGAGGGGGATTTTTGGTAATAAATATTGGGGTTCGGCCTATAACTTTTCCGTAGCGAATAATGCCAGCAACAACACGCCCCTTACCTATGCCAGTCTGGTCGCCCAAGATGAACCCAGAACCCTTTTCCAGGTTCGACACGGCCAGGGCGATCGCATCGACTTGTTCAGCACTAAAATACTTGTGTACCTCTTCCACTGTACCGTAGGCTAAACGGTCTGCGACATACTGATCCAGTGAGCCAACAGTGCGCTCCAGTTTTATAAGTGCTTGATTTAAGCCTGTTTGCATGTTGGCGGGAACCAACGTTCCAAGAGCACGCGCTTGGCTTTTAGGTTGGTAGGGAAGTTGCTTGGGCTGTTCTATTGGAGAAGATGGTAGGTCGCTTCCTCCAGCCAAGATTCCAGATTCGGTTGAACGTCCGGAGATAGGAACATCGCCAGGAGATCCTCTATCCTCTGTTGGTTCGTTTCCACTGGCACTGGGAATTCTATCCCCTGATACATCAGCAACGTTTGTATGATTCCGCTCTCGTAGACGATAAACTGTGTCCACTGGCTCCGCCATTTGTTCAGAACTTCCGGTGAATTGTCGTGTGTCGGCCAGTACGGTCGCTTGCTGTATATCGAGAAACTCTTCATCTTCTGTTTGAGCAGCAGATGGGTGTCGTCCGCTGTCGTCTGCGCTTCGGAGATCCACTTGTCGATCAGCCAATTCAGTCGTTTGATCATCAGATCCAGATATCGATTCTCGCTGAGGCTCGTCTCTTGGCTGGGTACTAGCACTGCTAGAACTCTCTCGTTCTGCGGTGATGCCCAAACGTTCGGATTCTCTTGGTAGAAAATCATCAAGAAACTCCCCTAACTCGTCGAAGCTTTTGTAGATACGCGGCACGTCACTGGCAGGAAGGGGACGCTCTGATTTTCCTGTGCCATTGATCATAATAATATCAATAGGAAACCCAGCTCCTTGCTTGCGATATAAGTCGCCAGCTACACTGAAATGCTCTTCAACTTTGTATTGCTGATAAAGCGAGTAGTAGAATCCTCTGCTTTCACGTGTATTGTATTTATCGCTGCGTGTACCCTGGTCAGTTCCAAGCTTACCACCGAGGATAAGAACTGCTCGTCCATCTGGCTTCATCGCCTGCAAGTTTTTGAGGGCGATCGCATGATCAATCTGAGTTGTGCGATAGTCTCCAAATTGAAACTGCCGCTTTTCCCCTACCGAATCATTCACTGTTCCGAAGGGCGGATTCATGATCACGATGTCGTGTAATTTTTCAGGAACTATTTGGCTCGCGTCATTCTCTGTAACTGCATAACCCTGGCTTCGTAAGTCTACTGCACGGTCAGGATTCAGTTCATTGACTGTCACTTGTTTTGGATCACTGCCTAGCAAGAGGGCCCCATGTCCCGCTGATGGCTCATATATGGTCTGATCACTTGTAATCCTTGCTAGCACAGTTGCCAGATATGCGATCGGCACCGGAGTGCTGTACGCCTGCTCTGCTACGCTTGTTGATGATCGTACATTCAGGGCTGGCTGGCGATCGTGTAAATTAACAAGCTTTCTGAAAGCTTCAATTGGATTGCTCGACTCCCTAACTATATCTTGGGCTACACGGACTAGGGCAGCTTCAACGCACTCATCAACCTCTTTACTCGACCTTGTACCTGGTGCCACCTCTCCAATAATTGTTTCGGCAAACTTTCTAGCGTCAGTAATTCTTGGAAAACTTTCGCCTGATCTGAAGTGTTGTGTAAAGGCATTGATGAGCGCGGACGTGACACTTCTCCACAAATCCAAAAAAAATATTATGTGCAATAAGCATAAACAATTGACAAACGCAATATATTTCGTCAATTGCTGAAGTTATGGTTGAGTAAAAGATTTACGTTATCGCCCTGTATGTTTTGACTTTCAATTTCGTTCAATAAATATATGACACACATCACTCAAAAGCGTATTTATTTCCCTAGTGGGGAAATAGGCGCAAAAAAACAGCCGTTGGGTAGCCTTCGAGCACAGCGTGGTTGGGGAGTCCAGAGGGGCGGTAGCCCTTTTGGCGTAGTTACATTCGATTGAATGAACAGCCGAGCTTGCGAGGTTGTTCATTCAAAGCAAAGCGGTCGAATGTATAACTGCGCTCTTACGGCGCTGCGCACCTTAAGTTAGGACGTGCAATGACACACTTGATTTGGCCCGACACAATCAAGCCAACAACGATATAATACCATGCAGAGGGCGCTGTGGTTGCCAAGGAATTAATGAAAATCATCAAACCACAGGGGGGCAAATGACTGTAAAACAGCTAAAGCAGAAGACTAAAAAGGTTGCTCAACTTGAAGCACGGTTAGAACTAATCAGACAACAGGAAGATACTGTATCCCGCAAGGTTCTTAACCAACGTCACTACAAACTAGGGGAGGTTGCTTTTCGGCTATTAGCTTTGAGTGAGACGGAATCGCACCATGATGGTTTAGATCTGCAAGCCTTCCGCAAAGTGGTCTTGAAAATATTGGATCAGGATCTCAAGCAGAACCATGATCGAGAATTGTTCGGCCTGCCTCTCATCCTCGATACCAGAGAGAGTGAAGCGAAGAAGCTGATTATTGAAGGAAATATATTACTGAAGTGGCTGGAATGGGAAACAATTTCACTAGACGATTATCACCAGGCCCTAAACGAATACCTGAAAAGAAATAGTGATCGCGAGTTGTTCGGTCTGCCACCAGTTGATGAACAAAATACCGTTGGGATGCTGCCCAATTTAATCAATGATGATATCGATTTATCCGAGCTATCAAAGCAGCGTCAAAACCAGAAACTGATCCTCATGGGTCGCCTACTTCGATCCTGGGTTAAGTCAGGTAAGGTTAGTCAAAATGAATATTTAGCTGGAGTAGGTGGGTTGTTGAATCAGTACACCGATAACAGCGATCGCGCCTTGTTTGGTTTGTCGCCATTGCCATTACCTACACCTGTAACGAATAAGAAGGCCTCAAGCAATAAGCCCAAAACTGTAGAGACGGCACTATCTGGTGATATCAAAGTTCCAACCAATCAGCTAATAGAGGTGAAAAACAATTCCAAAAGCGATCACCCTAATGCTGTGTCCACAAACAAACCAAAGCAAAACGTAACTGCCTCAAAGGTTCTCAAGTCTACTCAGGTTTCAGAAAGCGAGTTCGCTCAGTGGTGATTCAACTTCAATTGATGTGCCTTCAGGAATCAGCCAGGAATTACAATCTTGGGTGTGACACATAATCTTCAATCCTGGGACGCCCCGAACGTTGATATCACATCGACGACAAACGTATTTAATCCGAGTTTGCTTAGCTGCTTTGCGAATACCAGTGTCAACAGTTTTCCAAGGGAAGGCGTCCTCTGGAATATTGATCATTAGCTGGTTAAACCTGCCATTAGGATCAACATACTGCTGGACGCGAAAACCAGTCT
The DNA here is from genome assembly GCA_029379265.1 of Rhizonema sp. NSF051. Taxonomy (GTDB): domain Bacteria; phylum Cyanobacteriota; class Cyanobacteriia; order Cyanobacteriales; family Nostocaceae; genus Rhizonema. The sequence goes on along the minus strand of JAQYWN010000121.1, from coordinate 2,379 downwards.
TCTTCCCACCAGGCTGACCTGTATCACTTGGTACTAAACCTATATCTTCCATCTTGGTAGCCCATTCGATATTACAATAGTCAGGTCTCATGGGTTTACCATGCTCCTGCTGCCAAAGACTAACCATCTGACGGGCTAAGACTTCAAAGATCATCTGCTGCTGACCCAGAAGTTCGGCGTTTAAGGCAATTTCGTGTGAATCAGCCTCTGCTTTATTCCAGCGCTTAGGCGTAAAATAACCATTGGACTTTCCCCGCGCTGACAAGGTAATTAAACAATTTGGGAGAGTATTATCGAATAAAGAGTAGTTCAGGATATCGAACGCAATTTGCAGTGCCTGCGACTGTTCAAGCGTGGGGGTTACGCTCTCCATCTATACCTCTCCCTGCGATCGCCTGGTTGTACAACCAAGTTAGCTTTTTATTATTTTTTTAGTAATAACCAATAGATTGTATGGCTATCCCTTGTGGGTTCAGTCTCTCACAAAGTCAAGAATACAAGGCAACCCATATATCGACTAAGCTTGTTCTTTTTCTAATAGGTGTTGCTTCTATGCTTCATCTGTTGGTGAATCAAACATCCTCAGGCGATAAGATGTCCTTGTGCGACGAGGGGCAGAAATACAAGGCATCTTTTGGGAATCCATCGCGTAATAGCTTAAAATCATTTCGGTAGTAATTCTCCAAGATGCCATACTCTTGGTTTTGGTTCACAGACTCAAAAACATAGGATCGAGAAAACCCAATACCAAAATAAGCAATGTTCTGGGTTAGCTTTTTATCCCAAGTTGGTTCAATAACCTGGAAATCTCGATTAAGCAGCCATGCGTGGGGTGTTAGTACGGCAGTTTTGTCAGAGCAGGCATAGCCTTCACAATAAATGAAATCCTTAAAGCAAAATAATGCTTCAAAGCAGTTTTTATAACATTCTCTAGGCGTACCCATGAAAGGCGATTTTGTCTTGTCTAAAAAAGGTTGACCAAATTCAGATATCAGTCCTGGGTATCCAGCATAAAGGCATGATTTGTTCTTATTTACTACCTGCCTTATTATATCCGTTTCCAACACTAACATTTTTTTAAGTGTTTGAATATTCTTTAAAACTCTTGTCATTTAAAATGTGCTTTCTATACAGACACAGTTAAACCTCGTTAGTGAGTCCCGGTGACTCCTTCTACAACACTTTAAAATTTAATACCGAAAGAACAAGAAAAATTTTATCCAAAAAACTATCCATTACAAATTGTCCATACTCGTTTAGGGTTGATGGTATTGTATCGAATTTGCCGCAAAAAAATGGGGAGGGTTCTTCATTGGATGAAGTTGTCCCATCCTTAAAAGTAGGGCTATTAACCCTCCCCATTTTTTCAGGATCAGGCTCCGTCTTGAGAGGATTATATAAATAAACCTTATTTGCGCCTTTAATTTGTAACCTAATTCGGTCTTGTAAATAATCTAAATAAGAGTTTGTGAGGGGCTTTCCTTGATTGGTAAAAAGTACGGCAGTTGACCACCAGGCTTTCTGTTCTGCGTCTTTGATCTGGTCGGAAAGTTCTCCGCTCTTTCCTACAAAAATCATATTTGTATCTGTTTCAAAATCAAATCCAAAAAGTAAATATATTCCTGGCTGTGCTGCCTCTTCGCGATCTAAGGCTCTTACAGTGTTTTTTCTGAAAAAAACAAGAGCATTCCCTGTCCATCGGAAAGGAATTTTAACTGTTCTCATTCCCTCCGGATCGCCATCAATTAAAAATATTTATACCGATAATGGGTCTTCAAATTCATTAATTTCTTGAAAAGACATTTCAAGAATTCCTTATTTAGTAAATGAGTTTAGTAAAACGGGGCTGAGGGTGTGGCGATCGCATCCCCTAGTTTAGTTGATAATTATTTAAGACTTGTGCTAGTAATGTCAAGTAGTTGGAAACACAAGAGGGTCATGGTTTTTCTCATGTTTCCTTTTTATTGTTCGCTTGTTACTCCTTTTTGATATACCCTTCGCCGTAATAATCCTCGTCGTATTGAAATTCCCTGGACGAAATATGCGAGATACGTTTTACGTTAAATCCGAGATTGTTTCTGATATGTTTATCAAAAATAATTTCCAGTGTTTTCTCTAAAGCTTCTGCTTCCGTAAAATTCTTTTCTGAATCGTAAATCACTACGCCTGTTTCCGGTAATTCCCAATATCCTTCCTTGTAATCGAAATATGAAATAGGCGTGCCGATCATTTCCGCTATCCAGATCATGCTGAGATAGCGTTCCTCTCCTGCATACGTTCGGTTGCCGATTGTGGCCATAAACATTTCGTTGCTCACGTCGCAAACTTTTGATGAAGGTTTCATAATTCTTACTCCTTTATATATCATTTGATTTATTC
>JAQYWN010000120.1 GCA_029379265.1 Rhizonema sp. NSF051 | reverse complement strand
TAAAATGCCTCTTGCGTATTTCTTAACCTAATCTTTACTATTGGTCTGTATAGTATAGACGCCTAGCTGTAAAATCACAAAAACTTTACTTTCATGTTCCGTGACTCCGCAATCAATCCTTCTCACTTGACCAGAGCAATTTCTGTACTAGCACTAACAATCAGTTTGGCTGCTTGTGGTGGTGGCGGACAGCAAGCTAACAATGCTGGTAATAATGAGGCAACTCCAGGTGCAGCAACTGATACAACTGCCTCTAGTAATACCGGAAAATTGGATTTAGGTGGCAACGTATCGTTAAATGGTGCTGGGGCAACTTTTCCCGCACCACTTTACCAGAATTGGTTTCAAGCTTTGAACAAGAAATATCCTAATCTCCAAGTCAACTACAACCCAAATGGTAGTGGTGCGGGAGTTGAGAATTTTACCAAAAATCTTGTAGATTTTGGTGCCAGCGATGTTGCCATGACAGACGATGAAATCAGCAAAGTGCAACGGGGCGTAATTTTACTGCCCATGACAGCTGGTGGTATTGTACTAGCTTACAACTTGCCTGGTGTTCAGCAACTCAAGTTACCACGGGACGTTTACAGTGGTATATTCTTGGGCACGATCAAGACTTGGAACGACCCGAAAATTACTGCTGCTAACCCAGGTGTCAACCTTCCCAACCAACCAATTACAATTGTGCATCGTTCTGATGGTAGTGGCACGACAGGTGCATTTACGCAACACCTGAGTGCGATTAGTCCAGATTGGAAAACTAAAGTTGGCAGTGGAAAAACTGTTAGCTGGCCTGTAGGAGTTGGTGCGCCCAAAAATGACGGTGTAACTGCCCAAATCAAAAGGACTCAAGGTGCGATTGGTTACGTTGAGTACACTTATGCCCAACAAAATAAACTGAGTATGGCTGCTTTGCAAAATAAAGCAGGTCAATTCGTTGTACCCGATCAACAATCAGTCGCTAAAGCCTTAGAATCAGAAGCCCTGCCAGCAAATCTCCGCGCTTTTATTACAGATCCCGCAGGTGCAGAGTCCTATCCCATTTCAACCTACACTTGGGTTTTAGCTTACAAGCAATATCCCGATAAGGCAAAAGCTAAAGCAGTCGAAGCGATGATTGAGTACGGCTTGACTGAAGGTCAAAAAGTCTCTCCACAACTAGGATATGTTCCTCTACCTCAAGCTGTGGTACAGAAAGTAGCAACAGCAGCTGATGCTATCAGCCCTGAATATAAAATTTCCGTAGGCGGTAGCGCTAACGGTAATAGCGCCAGCAATACTAAGTAATTGTCAATAGTCCTTGATCATTTGTTGTGTGTCATTTATGAATGACCAATGACCAATGACAGATTCTGTTCGCTCCCACTTTTTCTACTGTTGATGAGTAAAGTTATTCATGACCACACAAGCCCAGAATCGTCAACAAATAGTTAGACCTCTTACGTCTGGAGAGAAGTTTCTGGATCGGGGCTTTATTTTGCTGACGCGGATTTTTGCACTGGCGATCGCTGGTATTTTAATATGGATAGCAATTCAAGTTGGCATTCAAGCTTTCCCAGCGATCCTGAAATTTGGTCCCAGCTTTTTAGTCAAAAGCGCTTGGAACCCGGTCACTAATGACTACGGAGTTCTCCCTCACATTTACGGAACTTTAGTAAGTGCTTTGATTGGTCTATTAATAGCTGTCCCAATTGGTGTAGGTACTGCTCTATTGCTAAGCGAAAATTTGCTCCCAACACCTGTACAGGTTGTGCTAACTTTCTTAGTGGAACTGCTAGCAGCTATTCCCAGTGTTGTGTACGGTATATGGGGAATTTTTGTTTTAATTCCTTTAATCACACCTGTGGGACAATGGCTCAATCACACCTTTGGCTGGCTACCAATTTTTAGTACCATTCCTACAGGACCAGGATTGTTTCCGGCTGGAGTCATTTTAGCAATTATGACTTTACCAATCATCACAGCCATTTCCCGCGATGCGCTGATTGCCGTACCATCTAGTTTGCGTCAAGCTGCTGTGGGATTGGGAGCAACTCGTTGGGAAACAATTTTTAAAGTTCTCATCCCTGCTGCCTTTTCTGGCATTGTCAGTGCTGTGATGTTAGCACTAGGTCGGGCAATGGGAGAAACAATGGCTGTCACGATGTTAATTGGTAACGCTAACGACATTAGCGCCTCGCTGTTTGCACCAAGTAACACGATTTCTTCTCTATTGGCAAGTCAGTTTGCAGAAGCTAGTGGTTTGCAAATTGCATCTCTAATGTACGCTGCGTTAGTTCTGTTTGTGTTGACTTTGATCGTTAACATTTTGGCAGAGTACATTGTTCTGCGAGTGAAACGACTGTGACGACTCCACACACTGCCCTTCTCATTCTTCGGAGACGCTACGCGAACGGATCAGTGTGGGCTTCTGACCGATTAAGCTAAAATTTTGGTGTTTCAATTATGACGGATGTTCCAAATCAGCCCTCCACCGGATTGACTCGCAGTAATCTGACTCGATCTCCTACGTCTCCCCGAACGCTATTTAGCACGGTGATGACAGTATTAGCATTTGTGTGTGGGGTGTTAGCTCTTTTGCCTTTGTTGGCAGTGCTTTCTTACGTCCTCATTCAAGGCTTCAGCAGTCTAAATTTAAGCATTTTTACTGACTTACCACCAGTAGCAGGGCAACTACAGGGAGGAGGTTTTGGCAATGCGATTATCGGCACCCTGATTATGGTAGGAATCGGAACTGTGATCAGCATTCCTGTTGGAGTATTGGCAGCAATTTATTTGACAGAGTTTAGCTCCAAGGAGATAGCTCGCTGGATTCGGTTTGCTACCAATGTGTTGAGCGGAGTTCCCTCGATTATTGCTGGTGTCTTTGCTTATGCGGTTGTGGTGTTGACAACACATGGATTCTCAGCTACAGCTGGAGGATTCGCTCTGGCGATTTTAATGTTACCGATTATTGTCCGCACGACTGATGAAGCCTTACAGTTAGTATCACAAGATTTGCGACAAGCAGCTGTGGGCTTGGGCGCAACGAACTTTCAAACAGTGACACAAGTCGTTTTGCCCGCAGCTATACCAGCAATTGTGACTGGGGCAACTTTATCAATTGCCCGTGCGGCAGGAGAAACAGCACCTTTACTATTTACTGCTCAATTTAACCAGTATTGGTCTACTACTTTATTCCAACCCACCGCATCTCTGGCTGTTTTGGTTTACCAATTCGCCACCTCTGCTTATGAAAACCAACAGTCAATAGCTTGGGCGGCATCTTTGATTTTGGTGTTGCTGGTTCTACTGACTAGTATCATCGCTCGCTGGGCAACCAGTCGCAAAATTCAATAAAAAAACCAAATTTCAAATTGAACTACAGTTAAATTAATAACCACCAATTATGGCGACTAACATTCGGGATACCAGCAGTGCTAATCAAACTGAAACTGTCTTACGTACAGAAAGTTTAAATGTATATTATGGAACTTTTTTAGCAGTACGTGATGTCTGGATGGACATCCCTAAAAATCGGGTGTCAGCTTTTATTGGTCCGTCAGGATGTGGCAAAAGTACCTTGCTACGCTGTTATAACCGCTTGAACGATTTAATTAGTGGGTTTCGGGCTGAAGGTAATATTTATTACAACGGTGAAAACCTATATGCAGCAAATATCGACCCTGTAGAGGTGCGTCGTCGGATTGGGATGGTGTTTCAAAGACCAAACCCTTTTCCGAAATCGATTTATGAAAATGTTGCTTTTGGACCAAGAATCAATGGCTTCAAAGGTGATATGGATGAATTGGTGGAGCGATCGCTCAGACAATCAGCTTTGTGGGAAGAAGTCAAAGATAAATTGCGGCAAAGTGGCTTATCTTTATCGGGCGGACAACAACAGCGCTTGTGTATTGCTCGTGCAGTCGCTACTCAGCCTGATGTGATTTTAATGGATGAACCTTGCTCAGCTCTTGACCCCATCTCCACCTTACGGGTAGAAGATTTGCTGCACGAATTAAAAGAACAATATACGATCATCATCGTTACTCACAATATGCAACAAGCGTCGCGGGTATCGGATATGACTGCCTTTTTTAACGTCCAAACGTCAGAAAAAGGAAATCGTACTGGCTACCTTGTTGAGTATGATCGCACAGAAACCATATTCCGAAATCCTCAGCAAGAAGCGACCAAAGAATACATCAGCGGAAAGTTTGGTTAAACATTATTAATCATTCACTTTTGTGATAGGTTCCTGAGTTTTCTTAGGAACCTATTTTTTGTGTCAAGTGAGTATTGAAAGCTTTATTTGGTTATGGAAAAATCTAAGATACAGTTATCTGAAAAATCTTTGATTGAACTGCTAGATGCCTGGTCGTTTCCTGGGGCTTTAACAGTTCAACCGACAAATCAAGGTACAGTTAACACAACTTTTATTGTGGAAACACAGGCAGGCAAATTTGTCTTGAAGCTGTATAACAATGATACAACCACTACACAAATTCAGTACGAACATTCATTGCTGGCACACCTGCAAAAGTTGGATTTGTCGTTTGCAATTCCAACTCCTGTACCAACCGCGTTAGGTGAAACACTGGTTCTATTAAATCAAAATAACTCTTTGCTGCGCGTTGCTTTGCTCCCTTTTATTTCCGGCGAGCCTGCTCTTCGCAACAATCTTTACCATACTCATGCTGTCGGGAGAGCGCTTGGAGAATTGCACCACGCCCTTGCTAGCTTTGGCCAGTTATCATATGCATAGCATTATATTGCTTTGGGTCGCATTGAATAGTGCAAATCGTCGGTGATACTCCAACGAAAGAGATTTCTGGCTGTGCGGTTTGACTTGTCAAGTATATTCCAGACATTTTCACCTCTTTCTATTTTACCTTCAGTAAAAAAATCAGCGTCTAACAAATAAGCGACTTCATCTCGTTCTTTTTCTGTGTCCCTAATCTTAACAAGTCCATGATGAAAATTTACCTGACCAAATTCAGTGTTCAATTGTATATTTTTGATAAAGCTTTGGATGGAATTCGCAATTTCAGGAGTATTTAATTCACAAGCGATATGTTTAGGTATTAAGCTAGACCATTCTTTATCAGGAATCTTTAATTTAGACCTAATAATTAAATCACGATATCTCAACCCTATGCGCGAGTAAGATGATGGATTATATATATCCTCAAATGTTTGTACAGCCGTCTTGAACCGTCCCATAAAATTCTCATATCTTTGATACTCAGTAGTTACAAGTGTAATTGAATTTTGATCTATGGTAAGTTGCCACTTCAAGTCTTCCGATTTAAATTGGTAAGTCAAATGACTTACAGCATTTGAACTAAACTGTGTTAAAATATTGGATAAATCAATTGGTACTTGTAAGTTTCTAGAAGCTTCAAAAATTGGGTAATCAAACCTAACAGTATCTTGAAAATCTACAGGTTGCTGACTAGTAATTTTCAAAATAGTAGGGAATCTAATTTGAGCGACAACGTCTATGAGAGGATTTAGCTCATAAATTACTCTTTCATAATCTGGTAGCTTCATTTTTACAATTTGGCATTACCAATTAAAAACCTTTCTTCTTATAGATTAACCGACTTGCGACCATTAGTCAGTGATGCTTACCACACTTGAAAGTGAGAAATATCTAGCAGTAGCACAGCGTAACTTAAATCTACACTTCAATGACACTTTATTCCGGAGTAGTAAACCAGGATACAAATAATATAGCTTACTGAGTTACAAGTGTCCTTTCATAGCCAAACCCCATACCTTTGCCATCGCCTATGTTTGTCTTATACGTCAGGCAAATAAACATCCTCTCAGGCATTCAAGCTTAAGCATCTGGTTGAAGTGGTAGAAGTATATTTACCGTTCCTAGTCTGGCAGCTATGTGGGTCGAAGGTTTAAGGATATAGTTTACACTGGCATAGCTTGAGCTAAATCTTTATTCTTTTTGGATTTTAGATTAGGTATATGATACTGTATAAGCGCATTTTATGCTCTCACACAGTATAGATAAGCGATAGTATTTTAACGCTTATCTATGACTTTGAAGAGAGAATAATCTAGGTGGCTGGAAATCACCGCTGCACCAACAAAGTTTGCCTGAACGGACTAACGTAAAAATATGGTTTCAAATTTAATCTGACGAGAGTAATAAAAAAGCGTTAAGTAAATAAGTTGGCACGTGAGGAAATATGTGTAGCTAATGTGCCAATCAGAACGGTAAATTCTTAATGTAAAATATTATTTGTCAACAAGAACAAATAACTCTAAAGTTAACATGATTATTAAGCGGGCAGCGAGAATCGAACTCGCATCAATAGCTTGGAAGGCTATGGTTTTACCACTAAACTACGCCCGCAACATATTTAATACTAAACTAGTATAACACAACCTTTAGGAAAAATCAAGTTAGCGACGCCTGATTTTTATGCGGATCAGGAGATTGCTTCGAGATGGTTTTTTTCCGTCAGCATTTGTCGCGGGGATAAATTTTTCATCTTGAAAAAGTTCTTGCACGTACTGATGATATTGGCTACTTTGGGGTTCTGGTATGTGTGGATCGATAATAATCAACTGTAATTTTCCTGTATCATCTATTACCAGTGACGCTTGAAAATCTTTTGGCGGAAAATTAGCTGGTGTGCTGAGTCCGGGGAAATTCAATAATTTTTCTCTCAGATTTCCTATTGGTTTAGCCGGACTATCTTGTATGTCTACCTTGCTTGGTTCAACTTCCCAAGTGCCCACGACTAATCCTCCTCCTTTTTTATCTAATGATGTTGCCTCTCCAACCTTAACCTGTTCTTGTGGTTGTCCGGGAAGACGAATTGTTGAACCTGTGGTTGAGGTTGATGGTGGTTGTTCACTTGTTTCAGGAGAGGAAGGTGTTGTGGAAGGGGTGTTTGTTGAAGCTGTAGTGTCAGGCGTCGGTACGAGTTTGTCTTGCTGGCTTGATAATAGTGGATCTTGTTGACTCAGAGGCGTTTGTGGTGATGGAACTATTGGCTTTCTATTAACAGAAGTTTGTGATGAAGGTGTCGGCTCAAAAGTTTTATGAATGGGAGTTTTTGATGAAAGTTTCGGCTCTCCATGTTTATGAACGGGAGTTTTGGGGAGAGGTGTCGGCTCGAAAGTTTGATGAACGGGAGTCTTGGTGAGGATTTTTGCAGTGACTCGCTTAGGAGTGTCAGTAGTTTTTGGAGGCTTTGGTTCTGATTTGTAGATGGTTTCGGGGTTTAGCTTGTCTTTGATCGCTGTTATTGCTGTTTTTTTGACAGTTTTTTTGGATACAGCAACTGTGTGATGTTGAGAAGTGATCGCTTTTTTATTTTTAGCGAAAGCAATTGCACTCCCATCTTCGGATTCTAAAGGAGATTCTTTTGTTAAATTCTCTGGCGTGACTTGCTTTGGTTGTGTAACTTGCTTTGGTAAACTAGCTGATACAGATCTTCGAGTTGTAGATCGGAGGTTGGGTGAAACACGTTTTACTCTTGATTGTGGTCTCGTTTTTGAATGTGATTTGGGAGAAATATCCACTAATTCGATGGGGGTAACGGATGACGAATGCTGTTGAAAGCGGGTAAACACTTTTGCATACATCCACCAAAATAGTAGTAAGTGTAGAGCAACTGAACCTAAGATGATCGCAATCCACAAACCCGGTGAATCAATGTGTCCTGTCGATGTTTTGTCTGGAATCGAGCTTTTGTCAACAAGTAATTGTCTCATATATCTACTCTGCTAATCGCTATAGCGCTCTCTAGCGAGCTAATTGCAAGATTACTAATCACTAATTGCTATTTTTTACTATTTGCTATTAATTCTGGAGTTACAGCGAAGGTAAGAACGGTTTCATCTACTCCTTTAAGCTCTAAGAGACTGCGTTTAATAATTTCATCTTCTTGTAAATAATCTGCTACGGCAGCAGAAACAAGTATCGTACCAGGGGCTGCGACTTGTTGTAATCTTGCCGCAATATTCACACTAGGACCAATTGCTGTGTAGTCAGCGCGATCAACACTACCAAACATGCCGACAACTGCGGTGCCTTGATGGATACCACAGCGAAACTGAACGGCATTGTGTTTGTTGATGTCCAACAAACCTTGTTCTTGCCACCTCTGATTTAACTGCTCAAGCGATCGCAGCATTCCTCTAGCTGTGCCGATAGCGCGGCGTACCTGTTCATTGGGTGTGAGTTCTTCTGGCGCTCCAAACAAAGCTAAAATGGCATCTCCCATAAATTTATCGACGGTGCCCCCGTTATCAAACACCGCTCGTGTCATCTCTTCTAAATATTCATTAAGTAACTCTGCTACGCGTCGGGATCTTAAGGTATTCGCCAGTTGAGTGAAACCCACAATATCACTAAATAAAACTGTAATTAAGCGTGGTTCCGGGCGTAAATCCAAGGCTAAATTTCCTGTTGCAGCTTTTTGTACCAAAGCAGGTGGCAAAAAGCGCTTTAGTACCGACTCTGTGAGATAAGTATTTAACTCCACAACCCGGCGTTCATTTTCCTTCAAGGCTAAAAGATTTCGTACCTCAGCGAGAAGTTCCCGATCATTAAATGGCTTAGCTAAATAGGCATCCGCACCATGTTCTGTGCTGGCAATGCGAGTTTCCTCATCCACTTTTGCTGTCAGTAAAATGATTGGTGTTCCTTTTAACTGCTCCTCGTTGCGGATTGTGCGAATCATCTCCTGTCCCGAAACTAAAGGCATCATCAAATCGCTGACAATTAGGCTAGGTAAAATTTCTTTAGTTATATGGAAACCCTCTGAACCATCACGAGCCGTTCGCACTTGATACCCGTTAGCACGCAGAATACCAGATACATATGCACGGAGGTCGGGGTTATCATCTACAACTAAAATAGTAGATTGTGTATTATTAGTTTCTAGTTCTAAAATTTCATCACTGTGGTTTTCCTCAGCTTCTAGAAGTTCTAGAGCCGCCAACTCTACAGGAGCGCGACTCGAATTGACTTCACAAGGCACTTCCAGTACTTGTTCTATCTGTAGATGAGCGGTTCCGGGCACAAGCTCTACGGTAAATGTCGTTCCCTCACCGTAAACTGATTCTACAGTGACTGTACCGCCATGAAGTTCCACTAATTCTTTGACTAAAGCCAAACCCAAACCACTACCTTCATACGAGCGATTTTCTGAACCTTCAGCTTGCCGGAAGCGCTCAAATAGATGAGGAATTTGTTCAGTAACAATGCCAATTCCGGTATCTTGTACTTGGAATTTACAATTGTTACCTATAGATTGTATGGTAACACGGATAGTTCCGCCAACAGGCGTAAACTTCATGGCATTCGACAAGAGATTGTAAACAACCTTATCAAATTTTTCCAGATCCAAGTAGACAGTTGGACATTGACCCATTTGGGAAACCAGATGCAGTCCTTTTTTCTCGCAGTAGGGGTGAAAAGACTCGATAATTTGGCTCACAAACTCTACTAAATCGCAGGGACGGAAACTAGGCTGCATCCTACCTGCATCTAGACGTTGCAGATCTAGTAGTTGATTAACCAGTCGCAGCAGGCGGCGGGAATTGCGGAGGGCGATCTCACTTTGGGCGTGCGACAATCCCTCCTGACTTGCTACTGCTGACTCTAAGGGGCCTTGAATCAAGGTGATCGGTGTGCGGAATTCGTGGGAGATATTTTGGAAAAATTCGGTTTTTTGTTTGTCTAGTTGCAGCAAGCGTTCAGCCTGTTCGCGAGTTTTTTGGTAAAGGCGAGACTGCTGCACCGCGATCGCTGCTTGAGCTGCCACTGCTTTGGCTAACTCAATTTCAGATGAGAGCCAGGAGCGTGTTCTGCCACCTTCACATAAAGTAATACTGCCGATGCTTTTACCATCAGCAAGTAAAGGCACAACCATAAGCGATCGTGCTGGCACTTTTAAAGGTAAATCAAACCCCTTAATTTCTATAGTAGCTTGTGTTGTATCCGTAAATACCACTGGCTGATGTGTTCGTAAAATTTCTTGCAGGACTGGATTTTCCTGAATGGGCGTCTTTGAATTGGGTAGAGCGAGAGAGCAAGGCTGTCCATTATTCTGATTTTCAGCATTTGGATCTTGAGAACTGTCATACAAACCGACAGACTGAACAAACTCATCTTCCTCAGTCCACAAAGACAAAACACAGCCATCTACTTGTAGAGCTTCTCCTAGTTTTTGGGTGATAGCAGCGAAGATATCTTGAGGATCTAAGCTAGAACGAATAGCGCTGGTAATTGTATTAATGAGGGCTTCCCGCTTGGCAAGAGCATGTACTTGCTCATAAGCACGGGCTTGAGACAAAGCAAGAGCTGCTTGGTCTGCAACCACCATCACAAGTTGTACTTCGTCATCCCCCCAAAGACGTACATGCTCGCATTGATGAAGTGCGAGTACAGCCATCAGTTCTTGTCGGCAAATTAATGGCACGACTAAGCTAGAACAAATGTTAGCTGTAGCAAAAGCTGTAGTGCGATCCAAAAGTTCATTATCACCCTGAACGCGTGGATCTATTCGCGCATCGTTAATAACTTGGACTTCGCGGGTTTCCCAAATCGTTTGAGCTAGTAGGGAGGAAGGGGAGAAATTTCTTGTCTCTGCCTCTCCCTGTTCTACTCTCCTACTTTCTGTCTCTTCCACCTTACCCCCATTCTCACTTCCTTGCTTTTGGTAAATGAAACCTTCATCCACCAAACGTTCATCTTGAAAAGGACGCAAGAGACAAACGTCCACCTCCAGCATATTACCCACGGTGTCCACAATGATTTGCAGAATTTGCCGATAATCTAAGGCACTGCGAATCGTATTTGTGACGGTGTTAAGCAGTGATTCCTGACGTAGTGTACGGGTGAGTTCGCGGGTACGTGCTTTTAAAACATTGTGGGTATCCAAGGCTTGGCGTACCACTGCTTTGAGTTCATCTGCTTCCCACGGTTTGGTGACATATTTAAATACCTTACCAGCATTGATTGCTTCCACCAAGTCTTCGACATCAGTGTAGCCGGTTAAGATAATCCGAATGATATCTGGATATTGAGTCGCTGTGAGGCTTAAAAATTCTGTACCGCTCATCATCGGCATCCGCTGGTCGGAGATAATTACGGATACATCTCCCTCTTGTGCCAGCAGATCGAGAGCGGCTGGACCTGAACTTGCCTTCAGCACCTTATAGTCGCGGTAAAAGGTGCGGTAAAGCAAGTCAAGGTTGTCAAGTTCATCATCAACAACCAAAATTTTAGGCTTACTGTTTGCTTGGGATTTCATGCACCGCTTTCCTGCTGCAATGGCAGTCGGATAAAGAATAATCTGATCAGGTAGGAAGTGTTCTGAGTCAGTTGAGAGCAGAGCATTTTGAGTAATAATTTTGTTTGCTTACATAAGTGTTGAGAAGGACTTTTACTTACAGCCATTTGCTTATATTGCCCTTTGCCCTCTTTGTGTAAACTTTAGGGAGATGCATAAAAATAAATCGCGCCTCCGTCAAGCTAGAACGAAAGTCCTAGTCGCGCTCTTGTCAGCCGAGGGATCTTCCTAAGAGCGAGCTTCGCGCTTGGTTTCACACATACGGCAGGAGATTTACGGATGGTAGGTGCCTGAGACGAAATCTACTCAAAATTAGCTATTCATAACCTTCTACTTGGTCGCGTTCTCGGTTTTGATGCAATTCAGGTGTCTTGATCAATTGGAGGCTTTAAGGAGCAACTTTACAAACATCCGAAATTCCACGACCAGATAATGAGTTCTTTTAAGGTATGTAGTAGCTTGGGAGAAACCCTTTTAGTGGTGCTGAGGAGCCAGTGTTGTGGTAAGTCCTGCTTCTATGAGATATTTTTCCATGCATGGCGACTGCCGCTCATGATTAAGCGAATCAAAGCACGGAGTGTTCCTGAGTAGAACCCCTAACCACATTTTTTCTATTACCTGTTTTTTGAGCCAATTTAACGAAACCCAATTTGGTTGATAATTCAGTTTCCGTCTGACAAAATTGCTGCTGAGTTGTCAAATCTTCCCTCACCTCCAAGATGAATAGTATAATAAAGTACACAAAACTCATTGCTGATGGAAAAATCACGATGGAACTGCATACTAAGTTTTCCCGCCACAGCACTGGCACTAACACTTGGAACGTAAATTTTATTTATGGTTGTCATGGGAGTCAGCAATAATACAACGATAAAATTAAAGAGCAAAGTATACTATGAAACAAATTGCTATTCCAATTTAGCAATTAGAACAATGCGTCCGCTATAGGTCTGTGGGACAATAAGGGTGTAAGGGTGTAAGGATGCACTGCAAGCGCACTGGTTCACCATCCCAGTGCCTGCCTAAATTGATTTATGGAGATATTAACCATTATCCTCATTTAATCAAGATAAATTCATTTCTGGGATTCCGCTACACCCTTACCCTCTCCTATCTAGAAAGCACCCCTGATGACAATTTATATAGCTTAAAGTTTTCATACAGGTTTAGATAGTGTTTTAGGATATTTGAGAAGATTTTTGTCGCATAAAATCAAAACTAAACTAGCCTTGACACCCTGGTTTTTTCATCCATCTAGCCAAGAGTTGGTCACATCTAGTGCCACCGACGCTTCCTACCAGTTCCAAATTCGTGCAGCTTTACCTGCTGATTTGACTGGTGTTTCCCAAATCATTGCTGAAAGCTTTTACTCGCAACAAGGTCTGTGGGGATGGGCTTTTCCCTTACTACGTTTAGGCATTTATGAAGATTTAAGGCATCGTCTAACATCGTCCGCTCCCCATCACATCTATTTGGTTGCCGTTGAGAATACTACTGATGTCACGGATAACTTGATGGGAACCGTAGAACTCACTGTACGTTTCAGTGACTCCTGGACACAGGTTGGGAAAAGTTTTCCTTATGTATCTAATCTAGCGATCGCCACAAAATACCGCAGGCAAGGTGTTGCCTCAGGATTGCTCAAAGCTTGTGAAAAAGTTGCTCTTTCCTGGGGATTTCAACACTTATACCTTCATGTTTTGGACAATAACCATCAAGCACGGCAGCTTTATTTCAAGCAAGGATATCGAGTACATAAAGTTGAATCTCATTGGAATACATTTCTTCTAAGACGCTCATCGCAGATATTCTTGCACAAACAGCTGAGCGCTGACCTAATTCTCTAAATTTTACGCACGTAAATTCTCTAATTCAACATTACAACCAATTCGTCTATGTCAAATCAATATGCTGTTCTGAGAGTGAAATGACAAATTGACTCGTTGGGTTGTCCTTAAAAGACAGCACGTAAAAAGTGCGTTTTTCACTGTCACTGCAAGCAACATTCATTAGTTATTGGTCTTTTGCATTCCTCCTTCCTTCTCCGAATTGCCTTTCTCTGGAGAGCGATTATTCAGGCATTTCGTTGAAAAAATTCACATACATAAGGTCATTAACATTCATGTAAACTGATAGTATTATTATACATACAGGTGGACTTCCCACGCCCAAGCGAGGTCGGAACAAAAGTCGCCCGTTCGCCCTGGTCTCGCTGAGTGAGAAGGACTGATAGCTGAATGCTTACTTATTTGCTATAAAGGAAGCTCTGTGACAGTCTCAACGCTTTAAAGCATCCACCACCGACGTGCATTAACTTACGCCGATGATTTTAATCGCTTTTGTCACAATTTTCGTAATTTTTTATAAATCCATATAAAAG
>JAQYWN010000119.1 GCA_029379265.1 Rhizonema sp. NSF051 | reverse complement strand
ATTTTATTATGAAGCTACACATAATGAACTGATCCAAAGCCTTGATAGATAAGGATTATTTCTGTGCAGCTTCACATAAAATTGGTATAAGCTTTCTAGAAAGTATTTTATGACTTGAGGATAATCCAATTAAATGAATGTATACAGGAGAATCATTATTGCTCGCTAACCATGAATAAAAAAGTAGAGAGTCATGCTAAAAGCAACAACCATCACTACTCTCCGAATTATACGGGCTTCAAGCCTACGGGCATAGTGAGCGGATAAGTAACCACCTAGAGAACTACCCACAGCCATTAAAATAGCTTGAGGCCAAGCAATGACACCTGCAAAAACAAAGGGAACAATGGCAATTCCATTGATGCAACTCCCTAAAAATGTCTTAAAGGCATTCATGGCGTGAATATTTTTGATTCCTAAAAACGATAGGGTTGCCAGCATTAAAATACCAAGCCCTGCACCGAAGAAACCACCGTAGATGGCGATCGCTCCTTGGGCTAGCATGAGGTTGAATAGTGGTGGAGATTCTGGCGATGACTTCTGACGCCCAAACCATGCTTTAAACGGTTCACCGAAGGTAAACACGAGCGTTGCCAGCAGCAACAGATAGGGGATTAGCTTTTGAAAAACATTTGGAGAAGTATATAACAATGCTAACGAGCCAAGTAATCCACCCACTAAACTAGTAGCACTCAGTAGTAACAGTTCGCGTTGCGGGATGCCCAAATCTTTACGGTAAGCTCCCGCACTTGCTAGAGCAGCTACCCAGAGAGCGGTATTATTCGTTGCATTCGCAGCGATTGGGGGTACACCCGTAAAAATTAGGGTAGGAAACGTAATGAAACTCCCACCCCCTGCCACAGCATTGAGTCCACCAGCAATGAAAGCTGTTCCAAACAGAAGTAAAGTATGGATAAGTGTTAAAGAAGGCGCAATCATATTTTACTTATTAATTGGACTTTGGACAAAAAAGAAACATGCGCCGAAACGACTTTCCATCTTTGGGAAAACTTTTGCTATCTCAGCCTACACACCCGGAGTCTGTCCACCATCAACAAGAATCTCTGCACCGGTGATGGAAGAAGCGAGATCAGAAACCAAAAATAGAGCCAGCGCGGCAATTTCTTCTGGCTTAACAATTTTCCCCAAGGGAATCGCCTGAAGGGATTGTGCCTTAATTTCCTCCACACTAACACCTTGGCTCTGAGCATTCTGTTGAGCTAACTGTTCGGCACGCTCTGTTGCTGTCAGACCTGGGGAGATGGCATTAATGCGAATATTGTGCTGGGCTAACTCTTTAGAAATCCCTCGAGTGAAGTTAAGCAGGGCTGCATTTGTTGTACCTCCTGGTAAAAAGTTGGGACGAGGAGTGCGTCCGGCTCCTCCAATAATGTTGACAATCCGTCCATCACGCCGACTTTTAAAATCAGGTACAACGGCTCTTACCAGGCGAATGTATCCCAATAATTTTAAATTCCAAGCATCTAGAAATGCTTCATCACTGAGGTCGAGGAACGACCCGGCGCGTGCCGATCCAGCATTGTTAATGAGAATATCAATGTGACCAAACTTTTCTTGGGCTGTTGATGCGACTTTCAGGACACCTTCTGCCTGACTGATGTCAGCACTAATGGGAATCACTTTACCACCTTCACTCTTCTGGGTTTGAATGGCACTTACTGCAAGCTCAAGTCGTTCTGAGTTACGACCTGCGATCGCGACACTCACACCTTCACTATATAAGGCTTTAGCCGTAGCTAAACCAATCCCAGCACTCCCACCTGTCACAATTGCTGTTTTACCTGAAAGTTTTAGATCTAAGCTCATGTGAAATTACCTCAAAAATTTAATTTAGTTGTAATGTAAGTTGCGAGAAAGAGTGTGGCATAAATAACTAGTACAACAAGGCAAAAGTAAAAAGTAAAAAGAAAGAACACTTATTCTGTAAGCTTTTTACCTGTTTCAGATGAGTGGTTTATTTCCGCCGATATGTACTAGACAGTTAAAAACAGATTAAAACCTGATAGTGGTGCGAAGCCAACCAATTACAGTATCAGCATTGCGATCGTCAGAGTCTGGTGCGGTTACCCATATCACACCGGGCATAATCGCAATATTATCGGTGAGTTGATATTGGTAAAATCCTTCAGCATGTAGGGACGTGTCCCTGTCTGCTTGACTCCTCACCCTCACTCTTAATGACTAAGGCAATGCGACAGAAGCGATGAACTCCAAGCTTCTGCTAGATATTTCAATCTGTTTTTTGACAACCATTGAGAGCGGCAAGTAAGAAAATTTATTGCCAAGAGCCAACATCAAAAGTGGCGGTTCGCCAATTGTCCAGATACAAGCGCTTCCCCACGTAGCAGTATGCAAATGCTACGTCCACAAGCTGCTAAATAAATTTCGTTTCCACAACCACCTGTGTCATGCAATTAGCATGAACGATAAATTTTGGAATCAACAATAGTACGATAAGTTTGTCGAATTACAGTATTTTGTTCTTCGGAGTTATTATTGCACAAATATTGGGAAAAAGCAATAGTCTTAAAGCACATTTTCTTGAAGCAAACGGGGCTTGAGTTGCTTTCTTTGCGGCGTGGTTCATGACATTTAGGACTAGCTTATTTTTTTAACTTGTTAGAACTCATGCCACTTAAAGCAAAACCCCAGGCGGATCACCAGGGGTTAACAGTTGTTGCAAGTAGATGTTTCCTTTCCAATTAGATGCTACAGTTAACACACTCTTCTTTGTGTTTGTGGTAGTAGACCGCGATAAAAACCCGCTTTGAAGAGTTGTATGCTGTTGCGCTTATCGTCAAACTACTTGACGAATTGATTCAAACTATACTCTTCGCTAAATTAAAGTGGTTGCCATCTGGCCATGATGACTAAGTACTGCATTTCATAAATTCGGATCGTAAAAAAAGCTTGTAGTTGCGATCCAAATCCTTCTTATTGCAACGCGCGAACATAACGCTATGAATTTAGGCAATTTTGTACTAAGCTGAAAGTGAGAGTATTAACAACATGATTCTGAGGCAATCAGGTGTAGGATACAGGCATTAATCTGACCATGATCGCTCTCAATTTTCGATAAGTGTAGAGCGAGCGATCGCAGATGGTGAAGAGCGCAAGGTATTAGAAGGCGGCAGATACTGATCGCCGCAAGCTTCTCATCAACCAACTCTTAGCATAGTGGACAAAGTTTCTAAAGTCAGGTTAAACGTCACGCCCTTTGAAAAAATTATATACCGCAAGACCAATCGCTAAAAGTAACACTACATGAATTAGACTTCCTGCAATGTGAAATACCAGCCCTAATGCCCAGAAAGCGAACAATAAAACTACAATACCCCAAAGTAAGCTCAACATAATTTTTAAAGGTTTAGCGTAGAGAACTAATATCACGATAATTCCAAGACACTAAAAAAAATGATTTAGAAACAAATTTTTAATGTATACTCTTGTTAAGCAAATCACTAATTTTTCTGCAAAAACCCGATGTTCGGGTTGTTTTAGCATCTAAAGGTGAGAGGCAGAAACATAATGGATATCTAAACTCAGTCACCCCAAGCGAATTGAGGATCGTAGCCTACGGCATCGTCTCGACTCTTGTGGTTACTCCGCAATAAAGTTTTTCTACCAGGGGAAATTTAGAAGATATACCTAGCCGACACGTTGGCGTCTATAATCTCCAAACGCAGCGATCGCATCAGACTAGTTGAGTTATTCTGAAGTATGTTGATGGCACTCCTATTTGTTTATAGTTCAGAGAAGATCCATGTGTCAACTATTAGGAATGAACTGCAATGTGCCAACAGATATTTGCTTTTCGTTTGAGGGTTTTGCAACGCGAGGAGGAAAAACAGACGATCATAAAGATGGTTGGGGTATTGCTTTCTTTGAAGGAAAGGGGTGTCGGATTTTTTTAGATGCCAAACCTTCCATCGCATCTCCTATAGCCGATCTTGTGCGAGGCTATCCTATCCACTCCACTCATGTGATTGCCCATATCCGCAAAGCGACACAAGGTGAAATTGCCCTCTTAAACTGTCATCCCTTTCAACGAGAACTATGGGGACGATATTGGGTGTTTGCTCACAACGGAGATTTGCGAGATTTTTCTCCTCAAAGCCAAAAATTTTATCAAGCTGTGGGCAATACCGATAGTGAAAATGCGTTCTGTTTTATCTTAGAAAGATTGCGACAGTACTTTCCTGATCGTAAACCTCCTTTAAAAGAATTGTACTCAGTAATTAAAGATACCACAAAGACTCTAGCAGATAAAGGGATCTTTAATTACTTGCTATCGGATGGAGAACACTTTTTCGCCCACTGCTCAACTAAGTTATGTTACATTGTGCGCCAAGCGCCGTTTGCGGCGGCTCACTTAATTGACCAAGATATGACCGTGGATTTCCGCGAGTTGACAACTAAGAGCGATCGCGTCGCTGTCATTGCCACGACTCCCCTAACTGACAATGAAGTTTGGACGCAAATCTCACCAGGAGAATTACTAGTTTTTCAGGATGGCGTACCACTCAACTTATGATGATTACTAAGAGTAATGCGGCGTAGGCGTAGCCCAAAGCAGGCATCGCTCCTGGGAAACCTAACTCATCCACTTACTGAGCTAAAGTTTGTACCGTAAGCACTTGCGGTGGAGTTGCATCAGCCGGATAAAGAAAATTAACTTCCACCAGCTGCTTCTTACCAGGAAGGATTTTTATTTGGGCTAAAGGTTCTCCCATTTCCCCCTGTCGCTGAACTAAATGCCAGTATTTGGTGATGGGTAAACCTATATAGTTGTTATATCGAATACGAACAGTCCCTCGAAAGAAGACGGATGAGGATGGCGGCTTTAAGAAACGCAGACCCGGTTTGCTTAAAATATCTTCTTTGATAGGTGTTTGAAATAGCACATTCACGGTTTGGGGCAAACTTGTTTTGTTAATGAGCGGTAGAGTAAGATTGTATTCAATGCCGTAGTTGCCATGTGCTTCGTAAGCAGTGCCGGGGTAGCGCACTAACAGCTTTGCACTTTGGTTCTGTCCAGTACCCATTTTGCCAGCTAAGAGGGTACTCAGACCATAGGAGAAAGCTTGCCCTATTGGGGGAATTGTCAGGTAGTCGCTGCGAAGATCTGTGAGTTGTGCTTGCCACTCAGACCCCAAAGCGACTCCTGCAACCCGACCGTAAATTTCCGATCCCTTAGGGTTACTTGGATCACTGGGAGCGACTTCACGAGGTCCTGCTAAATTCCCATTTTGTAGGAGAATCTGCCATTCCTCCTGAGTCGGTGCCCGTTCGCTACCATCTAAATTGAGTTTGGCAAACATGGCGAGATCTGCCATATAGACTCGTCCATCACTTGATAGATGTAGTTCTGTCGAGCGCCCATTGAGTGGTGGGTCTAAAAGACGTACGGGAATGGGATGATTCATCAGCATACGGCTCTGTTTGGGTGGAATCACCAATTCTGTGGGTATATCTGACTGTCGCTGCAAACGTAACAGATCGTTCGTCGTGCGATCGCCAGGGCCGGCATATATATTGCCCAAAAAATTGTCCTGCATGGACGGAAGATCGACAAAAGGTGCGTCGGGCTGACTCAGATAACTTGCTGCATGCAATACGCTGACAGTCACCGGGCGATCGCCTGGATTGTAGACAATGACACCTTGGTAAAGAGTCCGCAGATCGTTTGGAGTCTCGATTGCCCTAGCGATATGATGAGAAAATAGATCGAATCGTCCCTGAAACGGAAAGTTAAGGTGAGCTGTTGGGACTTGTTTGCCTTGCGGGGGGAATGTGGAGAGTAAGATACCTTCAGTTTGTACAACCTCTGGGTTATTGCTGTTAAAGACAGGCACTCGATCTAGATGACCGGGTAAAGGTCGCGTCTGTTGGGGAATGAAGATTTCTTCTGGGACGACGGGAGTAGTTTCTGGCATAACTTGAGCCAGAAGTAAAGAAGCAATAAAATGTAACATCAAACAACTGAAGGATCTTTGAGATGGTAAACTGTTCTTTATGAACTTGCACACTACTTAGAGCCTATTTGTATATTGTCAATGTCCCTCATAGGCTCAGTTTCTATCAGCGTAATTTTTGTTGACAAATAGCTTCTTCAGTAGGTGGGCAAGATTAAGCACAACTATGTAAAGAATCGTAAAATTTATTCAAAAATGCGTATTTGTGCTTAGCCGCCTGTAGCGCAACTACACACTTTAGCTGACCTCCTGTTAATGATCTGTAGGGGCGGGTTTCACCCTTATAAGTTGTCAGTCAAAACGAACAATCTTGCCAAACCCGCCCCTACAAATGACAGTCTCAACGCGTCAGTTGTTTCCAGCAAACCCACATTACTACTTAATACGGTGGATAAGCAAAATCATCTTCATCCGCGTACACATAGGAACTAGAAACCCCTGTCATCTCCATCTTAGGTGTTTCTAGTTTGATCGTTTCCTTACCAAATTCTTTGTATTCTTCAAAAGTTTTAGAAATTATAGCTGACTCTTCGGAGTCGGAAGCAATCAAATATTCTGTCAACGTGGAAAGTGTCGGATGTTTATAATCTACAGTAGAAGCAACCAAAACTGTATTCGGTTCTATTCCTCTTTCTTCACATTCAATAATCGGGCAAAAAATTCCGTGGGCATGGAACAGAGAACCTTTTGGTGTCAGAGGTTGCTTGCGATATGTAGCATAAGCCTTTTCTAGTTCGGCAACAAACCCGCTTGATACCCTACCTTGTTGGTATTCGCAGTAAGTCTTACTGAAACTTGCTCCTGCTGCACCACTTAGAGTTAATTGCAGTGGTGATTCATGTAAAAACTTTTTATCTTCATCGAGTAAATAGATAAGATAACGAGTGAAAGTTTTAAACTTAAGTTTATCTGCTAAAAAAGCATCGTAATTTTCTTTGAGTGTACCCAGTTTTGCTCCAGTTTCCCGGTCTTTGATTGATAATGGTCCCCGACGCACAATAATTAAGCGTGGAGTGGTTGTCATAAACACCGTTTCCACCCCGGAACTGAATTCATGCTCCTCCTGATGCCAATTGTCATCCAACCTAAAGCCAACAGCTTGGGCATTATCTAGCTTGATCGCCAAACCGTGAGGTTGGATGCCATCTTTACCATACCGAGGATTAATCATCTGACACCAAGGGATTGTTTGAGAAGGCGGTGCGTTAAACTTCTCGTCCTCAAAGTCGAATTTTGCAGATGTTTTCATCATCTTAGGTAAGGCAAGAGTATTTTGCAGCTCAAGTCTAGCCGATCTGGGGAATATGTGGGGGGTTGTCTCATGGGAAATTGTCAGATATTAGCTTTTACTCTATCAGCGATGGATAGAATTATACCAGTTAACAGACCTACGACCGAAAGAATGATAACTAATCTATGCTAATAGAGTGGCAGGCGCTCCGGCTGTACTTTCCTCCCGAACCGCCCTTACCCATGCTTTGAAAACCCGCTTTCTGTGATTACCTATTTAATCAACCGCAATAGACTTGGCAGTGCGTTAGATAATTTCCCCTGCAGTCTCGCACCGAACAAGTGCAAAGGGCGCATCCCTTGCTTGTAAGCGTGCTACTGAGAAGAAAGAATTGGTAATCTACCACTTTTATTGAAAGTGGGAATTCACAACTCAGATAACCGTTGGCGATAATGGTAAATGATTTGTGCAGTCACTTCCGACACATCCAAACCATCCGTTTTCAGTTCAATTGCATCCGTGGCTTTTTGTAAAGGAGAAACCTTACGAGTGCTATCTTTCCAGTCACGTTCGGCGATATCGCGTTCTAGTTGTTCTAAACTCACTTCTATTTGACCTTGTTTTTTAAAGTCTTGGAGGCGACGATGCGCGCGTTCACTCACAGAAGCTGTCAAGAAAATTTTCACTTCTGCATCGGGAAAAACGTGAGTACCTATATCCCGTCCTTCAGCAACTAAACCACCTTTTTTGCCCCAGCTTTGCTGTTGTTTGACGAGTGCTTGACGCACAAAACTTTGTGCGGCGACTGCAGATACTGAAGAAGTCACCTCAATAGAGCGAATTGCCTTGGTCACATCATTACCGTTAATCCAGACCTGTACTGGAGATTGTAAACTGCGACTGGGAGTCAGTTCAATCACACACTGATTTGCTAATTCAGCGATCGCGCACTCATCATCAAGAGGAATTCCCTTTTGCAAGACTAGCCAGGTGAAGGCACGGTACATTGCTCCTGTATCTAAATACACTAAACCGAGATCTGCTGCCAATTGACGAGCGACAGTAGATTTTCCTGCGCCTGCTGGTCCATCGATGGCGATGATGGGTTGGCGATCGCGCAAAATGGTATTATCAATTAAGCGTGTAGAACCAAGACGAGCAGCGATCGCGAGCATTCCTTCCTCCTGAACAGTTTCTAAAAACATCAACGTATTTGGTTCAATCAATTCAATATATTCCACACACACACTACTGACCTTTGCCAATTCTTGCTGTACGACTGCTATCAGTTGGCTGGTATTGCGAACGCCTTCACGAAATGCTTTTTTAGCTTGACGTAAGGAGCGATACAACACAGTTGCCTGAAGCTTTTGTGTTTCGGTCAAATATTGGTTTCGGGAACTCAAGGCAATGCCTGATGCTTCCCGCACCGTTGGACAAGCAACAATTTCTATAGGCAAACTTAAATCAGCCACCAGCCGTTTAATAACTGCCAGCTGCTGTCCGTCTTTTTGACCGAAATAGGCTCTGTTAGGTTGGACCAAGTTAAAAAGCTTGGTCACAATTGTAGCCACACCTTGAAAATGACCTAGCCGAGAATGACCACACAAGCCAGATATCATAGCAGATGGTGGAATTACTTGTGTAATTTTTGATTCTTGTATAGTATTCAAGGCAAGTCCCACTTCTTCCGGAGTGGGCATAAAAATTACATCGACTCCAGCTTGTTCACAGAATTGTTGGTCTTGCTCTAAAGTGCGGGGATAACGTTGAAAATCCTCATTAGGACCAAACTGTAAAGGATTGATAAAAATACTGACAACCACGGTGGCATTTTCTTGACGCGCCCGTTGAATCAAACTTAAATGACCTTGATGCAAAGCTCCCATCGTGGGAACTAGACCAACCGCCGTCGGTGAGCGGGCTGTCACCTCAAATTGCAACGGCAGTTGCTCCACATCTTGGGTTTCCCAGCGACTTTTAGCTAAATAGCAGCGTAAAGCTGCCACTGTTGTCAACAGGCGCACAAAAACATACCCCTACTTTATTCTCGATCTCTTTTTCGTTAGTTTATATCCGAAATGTCGGGAAGAAACTAGCATTTAGGGAGATATAGACGATGGAAAGAGGGGAAAAGGTGTTCTTAACGATCAAGCAGGGAGAAAATGGACAAGGAACTCCCAACTGTTTCTCTTCTCTCACTCTCCCGCAGCCTTTTACGTTTGAAGAGAACATAGTTAGGATCTACCCTAAGGTAGTTGCTTTCCAGTTTTTGGGAATTTTACTTTTGAGAAGAACACAACTGATGTATTCCCTGAGGTAGTTGCCGACACATTTTTTGGAATGCGGGAGAATTGTTCAGCTCTCCCCTAGCAAATATTCCTAGGCTCACACCTGCTACCATTAAAGCCAACAATCCCCCAAGCTTTATCCACTGTTTTCGCCGATTCTGACTTTTGATAGAGGTTTGGGCTATGTTGGGTGTAGTTGATTCTGTAATATCTAACTCCAGTAGTGCTTGGGAACTTTCTGCGAACTCAGTATGTTCTTCTTGTGCGACTTCAGGCGCTTCTGTGACTACCAGTGGTAATGCGCTCGTCGGCACTAAGGAGTTTGAAGAGACACGGCAATGAGTGAGAACTACCGATATGTTATCATGACCATTTTTCTGGTTTGCCAAGTTAATCCAATGGTGAAGAGCTTCTTTTAGAGAAAGTTCTCCTGTTAATATTGGGATACCGTAATTCCGCCAGGATTGTTCTACCCAGTTATTGTCACTCAAGCCATCAGAACACAGCAGCAAGACACCATCTTCTTCTACAATAAAGCGCTGAATCGAAAGACGCAAAAGTTCGCCCTCTCTAATTCCCAATGCTTGGGTGAGGGCGGTAGCATCTGATGAAGAGAGTGCTTTTCGATACAAAGTACGACCTGAGCGCACTTCCCGTGCCACCACATCATCATCGACTGTCAGAAGTTGGCAGTCGTTGCATGTGATCCAGTAAGCACGGCTATCGCCAATATTCACTAAGTAAAGTTCGTGAGCATTTTCACTTCGCCATCCTGAAGACGTCTGAAAGCTTTGCGGGACTTGTACTGCCATCACAAGGGTTGTTCCCATACGCTGAGTGCTTTCGCGTTTTTGCTCGTTATTAGAGGTGCAAATGACGTTATTCACAACCCTCACACTTGCCTCTAGTTGTTGAAGCAACAAGTCCATCGGTACAAGTTCGGGTTGTTCTGCCACCTCTGAAAGTAAAGCGCGGATCTGCAACTTCAAAGACTGCACTGCCAATTGACTTGCTACCTCGCCACCTTCGTGTCCCCCAATCCCATCGCAAACAATCGACACTTGTGGCAATAAGGGGTCATTGTGGTTTTCAGTGTCAGTAGGGTAGCAATTGTCTTCATTTTGCATTCCTTCTGGACCAGGATCTGTTGCTCCTGCTACATTTAGAATTAATGGTAATTCCGCAGCTGTTGATAGTAATAACTCGTTGAGTTGAGTTGCGATCGCCTTTAACGGTTCTCCACTACACATTTGCTGGACGATTTTTTGTAACCCCTGTGCGACTGGTGTTTTTGCCTCAACAACCATCATGTGCCAACTCTCTCCCAACTGCTGTAGAGACGCGTCATGGGGCGTCTGTTCAAGTTCTATGAGACGCACGCACCACCCTTGTACCCGCAAATTGTTTGGCACCAGTAAACTGCTTGCGACTCCCAATTCTGATAAAGGAGTCCATAGTTGGAGAATTTGCCACAGCCAGTAAACTTGCCGTACTGCCGTCGCTTGCTTCCATGCGTCTATCATTGCTGGGTAGAGATTTCCAGTCTCATCTATCGGCGCATTTTCAAGCATTAGGACATCATTCGCCAATCCATAGACTTGAGGTAGGTGCAGCCGTTGTGGATACAACTGTAGGTAATTTAAAATTTCTGTTGACAATTCTTCTGGGATGAATGGCAATAGTCCCGGTTGAGTATCAAACCATATTTGGGGTGTTTGTACCTGGTACCTATCTGCTACCTTGTCTCCAAATCGTCTATTAACGCTAGCATCGCTCCTTGCCCAGAGATAGCGGTGAGTTAAAGGAGTTTGGCAACTGGCACATAAGTCATCGCCCACAGGATTGATGGGCTCAGTGCAGTCTGGATTTGTGCAATGAACGATCCGCTGAGTAGAAATCATGCAAATGTGAGAGCTTGTTCCTCACGAAATGTAAAGCTAAGACACGAACATCGTCAACACGTTGGATTGCAATACCGTTCAGTTAAGGGTTGTTCGTACACGTAGAGACGTTCTATGAGTCTCTACGTGCGTCGTATTGAGTTAGTTTTGAAAACACATCTGTTGAGGCATATTCACTAAGCCTATGTGCTTTCATCAGGGATTGCTGTGCCTGCTTCTGGATCGTTTGCCATGCAGGATGTTATGGGAGCTAAATAGCAAGACAATCACACTGTTTCCCATCACCACGACTAGCGGTAGAGAAAGCCATCTCAAAGATATACAGGCTAACGCTCCAGCTGCTTGACGATCGCCCAATAGTTTACAATAATTGAAAAGAATTGACAGCTATTTTGAGAAATCAATAGTAATTTGAAAGTTAATTACATTTTTTAGCAGAATTTGGATATTGTATTCCTAGTTAGCAGTTTAAGGAAACTAAACGCTTAATGAAGCATTACTCTCAACTCACCGTTATTTCTTACATCATCGGTCCTATATTGATTGTGGTGAGTCATATTGGTACATTACTGGTGATTTTCACTGGCTTATCCTGGGGGGCGATGGCTTGGACAGCGTTACTGTATGTCATCCGAATGTTTGCCACTACTAGCATTTACCACAGGTTACTGACACACAGAAGCTATCAAGCTCCAGCTTTAGTGCTATGGATTGGCAGCATCGTCGCTGCTGCCAGTGGACAAATGGGGCCCAGTTGGTGGAAAGCTCACCATACAACACATCATCAATTTTCCGACCACAAGCACGACCCGCATTCGCCGTATCTACCGTTCAAAGGAATCAAAGGCTTCTGGTGGTCTCAAGCTGGATGGCTGTTCTCTTCAAAGTTTTTACCGGCAAAGTTACCCAGTGATGTTGAAAATGATCTCGTTTTGAGGATGGTTGATCGATTGCACTTTATTCCTACCATTGCGCTCGGTGCAATCTCGTACTTGATAGGTGGAGTAGACTATCTCACTGCTTTTTTCCTCAGCACAACCCTCCTCTTTCACGGAGTCGCAACGATTAACTCACTGACCCATAGCTTTGGTGAACAACCGTTTAGCACCAACGATTACAGTCGAAACAACTGGCTCGTCGCAGTCCTAACTTTGGGTGAAGGCTGGCATAATCTGCATCATGCATTTCAATCATCAGCCCGACATGGTATAACCTTGCGAGCAGGTCAAGTTGTTTGTTTGCCTGATCCAACATTTTGGTTGATCAAACTGCTTGAATTTCTGAATTTAGCGTCAAAGATTAAGGTGCCGTCTGAAACAGAACTTATTGCTCGCGAGAAAGACCGGAACTATCAAAACTTAGCGCCTGGTACTGAAGTGGAGATATCAATCTAAATCTTGCTTGCAGTTGCTCCCATCCTTAAATGTGTCTATAATCTTTCTTTAAAGTGAAACATTCTTTGAGCGCGATGCAAGTACACTCTTCCTCGCCTGATGTTTTTATTCGTTGTCCCACAATGAACTACACAAGTGATTAACTGACCGGTACTTTAAGTGGATAGAAGCCAAAATAACATCTACTAACACATTTCTAAATATTCAAAAGTATCTTCCCATCACGAGCGATATCAATCTCAAAACGCCGCTCGCCTATCAGGCAACGCGAGGAGCTGCCAGAGTGATCAACGCAGATCACTCTGGCATTGGGAGAAGCCTACGTTAATGGATTAGAAATACCAGATTCAGTCTATCGCTTGCTAGGTCAATATCTTATGGTTCACACGTAGGCTGGAGATTTCTTTACTGTAATCGGATCAAGGCACTCGTATTACAACGTTTCTAACTGGAGTCCATTGGTTAAGGACTATGCCGAGTTGAAAAACCGGGCTGAAACCAGCGCGATCGCGTTAATGGATATTGCTTAAAACTTATACCAAGAGAGTTTTCTTACTGTCCAGATTTTTCCACATGTGGTTAGCTATGTACAGATTTTTAGAAGCGGTGACTACTTCCAATCTTGTCCAAGTTGTGTGATCTCCTGCTAAAACAATCTGATCGTGAAGAGAAGAGCGTTCGATGTCAGCCCCATCAACTCGAATCGTGGTTACTTGCTGTCTTTTAAAGCTGTGCGCTAAAAGATCCCCGCTTCGCTAACATAGATGCTAGCTAGATCAATGAGTGTCGAAACAAAATTCGTAGTGTAACAATGCATGGGTGGGCTCTTCTCTCCTGATAAAAACTGAATTTTTATGGAAAAATGTGATAGATATTACAT
>JAQYWN010000118.1 GCA_029379265.1 Rhizonema sp. NSF051 | reverse complement strand
TATTTATACTAATATGACCAAAATTGTACGTTCAATCTAAAATCCAAAATTAAACTATGCCCTACGAAGAGTTAAAACTTTCAACACCATTGCCCGTTTTGTCTTGGGCAAATCACCCTTTGGGACACGAAGAAACCAAGATGGCAAAGAATGTTGCATCACTGCCATTTGTTTACAAGCACGTATCATTGATGCCAGATGTTCATCTGGGTAAAGGTGCCTTAGTGGGTTCTGTCATTGCCACAAAAGAAGCAATTATCCCTGCGGCGATCGGAGTGGATATTGGTTGCTTTGCAGGAGAAACTTTGGTTCCGTTAGTAGATGGAAAATCTTACCCAATTGCAGAACTAGCAATAACTCAGCAAGAGTTTATTGTCTACTCTTACGCATATACAGGGAAAGTTGTCGCGGCTAAGGCTACAGCCAAATTAACACGGCGCAATGCCGAACTCTTGAAAGTGGTTTTGGACAACGGAGAAGAAATAAAATGCACTCCCGATCATCAATTCATGCTTCGGGATGGCACTTACCAAGAAGCGTGTGATCTCAAACCTAGTACTTCCTTGATGCCCTTCTATTCTCAAGTTGATCGGGACGGCTATACGTTAATTCAGCAACCCTATTCTGGTAGATGGCAAAAGGCACACTGGATTCTTGCCAGATCCGGAATATTAGGAAAAGTGCCATCTTTTGAGCGTCAAAGAACCGTGATTCATCACAAAAACTTTGATCCTGCCGATAATCGACCAGATTATCTAGAATTTATGGGTGATAAGGATCATTCTGCTTATCATAGGTTGTTGGTAGACAGGAATACTCACTGGCAATCCCCTAAGTTTGAGGAAAAAAGAAAGCTAGCACTATCTGCCAAAGCCAAGACACCAGATGGTTATAGGTACTATGCTGCGAGAGGGACGAAAAATATCGTCCAGTATATGCAGGAAAATCCCGATCATTTTAAAGAATCTGTATCAGGAAATGGTGAAAGAGGAAAGCAATATCTCACCAACTACAACACCAGTGAGAAATGTTGGGCAAAGAGCAAAGAAATTGCAAATAGAATTTACACTTGCGAAATTTGTGGACACGAGGTTAAAAGCCCAATCGGACTTCATCATCACCGTTGGAAACAACACGCTTACAACCATAAAGTTGTGGATGTAATACGGCTTCAGGAAAGACAAGATGTCTACTGCTTAACAGTTCCTGACTACAGCAACTTTGCTCTCAGTGCAGGTGTGTTTGTCCACAACTGTGGCATGATGGCAGTTAAAACACCATTTAATAGCGACCAACTCGAAGGTAAGCTGAAGAAAATCCGCTTGGATATTGAAGCAGCAATTCCCACTGGTTTCAACGAAAATAAAGACGTTGAAAAAAGTGTTACCAACTGGCAGTATTGGCATGATTTTAAAGACTTGCATCGTGGAGTGCAAGACCTAGAAGGGAAAGCGATGAAACAAATGGGTTCTCTGGGAGGGGGTGAAGAATTGCCCCTTACTGTAGTAATACAGTAATCAAAACTCGTCCAAATCGGTGAAGGCTGAGATTGCTAATACCGAGGGAAGCGGTAAAACGCCCTGTAGAGAGCAGAGGGACTTGGGCATCCTAATTAATTAGGATGAAGGTGTGCTCCGAACTATACCGAACACAGAAGGTATAGAATCAAGCAGAAATGTCTTGGTCGATTGCAAATTTTATCTGTGATATTGTGGAATAATGGAACCCACAAATCTCACACTCCAATCAATTCGGTTGAGTGAAGGGTAAAAGTGTTAGGCAGAACTCGAAACAGTATTGAACTTAGATTGTCGAGACTGAGTCAGCTTAACAAGCAATTAGTAACAAATTGAATCACTTCATTGAGGTTTGCCTCGATACAGAGAACTCTGTTTGGCTAATGCTGCATTCCGGTTCGCGCAACATTGGTAACAATCTCGCTCAATGCCACATTAATACTGCTAAGGAATTAGCGAAAATGGCGGGTAATAAGTTGCCCGATCCCGATTTAGCATACTTTGTTGCTGGTACGTCAGAATTCCAAGCATACTGGCACGATTTACAATGGGCGCAGGACTATGCGCGTTTTAACCGTGAGGTGATGATGGCGCGTTTCAAGCGCATTATCGAGAAATATCTGGCGGGTGGTAAGGCGAGTAAGCCTTTATTAGAGGTGAATTGCCATCACAATTATGCTGAAAAGGAAATGCATTTTGGCGAGGATGTGTATGTTACTCGCAAAGGTGCAGTCCGCGCCACAGAACAAGACTATGGTATTATCCCTGGTTCTATGGGAACAAAATCATACATTGTCAAAGGTAAGGGAAATCACGCAAGTTTTTGCAGTTGCAGTCACGGGGCTGGGCGTTTAATGTCCCGAAATAAGGCAAAGAACGCCTATACGCTTGATGACTTGATTGAGCAAACCAAAGGCGTTGAGTGTCGCAAAGATTCAGGTGTTTTAGATGAAATTCCTGGTGCTTATAAGTCAATAGATGAGGTGATGAACCAACAACTAGACTTGGTAGAACCAATTGCGACTTTAAAACAAGTTGTGTGTGTGAAAGGGTAATTTCAGATTCCCGACAACTCTTACGAAGTCGGGAATCTTATTCGTTGCGAAAAGCCATGCAAACAATGATTCAGAACAACTTTTAACCCTACGACTGGGCTGCATTTAACCTAATTGGTGAGCCATGACTCTGATTTCTGTAAATCGCCCCAACTTTCAAACACTGCCTCAATTACCAGCAGGTACTGCTCCCGAAGGAAGCCACCCAAAGGGCGATGCCAAAGGCAACGGCTTAAGCCGTATCGCCAGCAACTTTTTAATTTATTTGGGGTTTTTGCTCAGAGCCGCATGAAGGCGGGATGGCTGCACTAAACTAGAAGTAGGTTGAATTGACTTTATATTTAACAACACTATAACCATCTATGAAAGCAATTGAAACCACAGCGACAATTAATGAGAGTGGACAACTTACGCTCGATAAATCGCTGGGATTCATCAAACCACAGCGTGTTCGTGTCATCGTCTTACTTTCCGATCCTGACGAAACCGATCCTGATGAAACACCTACAAAAGTTGTTATAGAAGGTATTAGCCAAGGTTTACACGAGGCTTTCACTGGACAAACTATTCCCCTCTCAGAAATGTGGTTAGGCATTGATGCAGAGTGAACCATCGGCAATCCAGATCGCTCTTACACCTCGTTTTAAAAGGGATCTTCGAGAACTTGCCAAACGCTATCGTTCAATTCGTATTGATCTCCAACCCTTAATCGAGCAACTTCAAGCAGGTGAAATCCTCGGTGATAAAATTGCTGGAGTTAAATATCAGGTTTTCAAGGTTCGTCTCAAAAATAGCAACATTCAAAAAGGAAAAAGTGGAGGCTATCGAGTCATTTATTATCTGAAAACTGATCTAGGAATTATACTCGCTACAATTTATTCCAAATCCGATATTTCAGATGTTAGTAATGAAACAATTGAAGAAGCGATCTTGCAATACGAGCAAGAAATTCAAATAGCCGATAATTCAGAATGTTAATAACGACATTGAATCCCTTAAGGCTTAATCGTTGAAGCTTGTTCAAAAGTTAGTCTCCTGAATCTGTAGCACAATAAGGACACTTCATCCCTTAATTATGCAACGCCGACTGAGTGCGATACAATGCCTACTATAGCAGTCCTAAATGAGTTGTGAAAAATCACAGTTGTTGATAAAGTGAATACTGCTGGTAGTAATAAGGCACATAGCAGTACGGATGGAAGAGTTGATAGAGTTCATTCAATCAAACCCAGACCCTAGAGAATTAAAGCGGGCACTTGCTGTACAAATGGTGATGCAAAATTATAACCATTCAAAAATTAGAAACATTTTAGGAGTGTCTGCGGGTTTTGTAAGCAAATGGAAATATATTTTTGTAGAACAGGGCATCACGGGATTGAGGCTATCGTATAAAGGGTCAAAGAGCTATCTTGATTCGGCACAAAAACAAATGGTATTAAATTGGCTTAAACAGAGGAATTACTGGCACCTCTCAGAATTGAAAGAGTACATAGAAGATAATTTTAATATAATATTTGAGTCTCTTCAAAGCTATTACGACTTGTTTAAAGAGGCTCAGATAAGTTGGAAAAAAACACAAAAAAAGAATCCTCGTAAAGATCCAGATTTAGTTACAAAAAAAAACTAGAAATAAGCGCATGGCTGGATGCACATAAGCGTGAGATAGAATAAGAGCGAACTCGTAGTTTTTTTTGAAGATGAGTGTCATCTGTTGTGGGGAGACATTTGTGGTTATATTTGGGCGGCAGCTTTCGGGGGGAAGCTTCCCCCCGAAACGTGCCTTGGTAGTCAAAAAGAAAGGATTGAAGTTCCAGTAATTAATGAACGAGAACGACAGACATATTTCGGCGCTCTGAATTATTACACACAAGAATTTTTGATTAAGCCTTGTGAAAAAGGCAATAGTCGTCTCGGCGATCGCTTTCGTAGAATATTTAATTTCTCAATATCCAAAAAGTCGTATTGCCATCATTTGGGATGGAGCGAGCTATCATCGTTCTGCCGAGTTTAAAGCTTATTTAAATAAGATTAATCAAGGATTAAATGAAAACGAATATCAAGTGACTTGCATACGAGAGTGCTCCTAATGACCCATCACAAAATCCTGTAGAGGACGTCTGGTTATACGCTAAAAACTTTATTCGAGAGTTTTACCACTTATGTAAATCATTTTCTCATATTAAAAAATTATTTGAACTTGTCACTCATCATCAAGTTTTTGAGTTTCCGAAAATATTTATGTATGGCTCATTTTTTTCACAACTCCTTCACGGATAGCTATAGTAAACTTCCTTCATACTTTTTACAATTAAGGGTATCTGGGAATTCAGACGCGGCGACTTCTGCCCTGGCAATCACCCTGATTGCAACACCTATAACTTAATTCCAGGGCAGACGTTGACCGACGGCTCTTAGCGAAGCGTTTCCCAGATACACGTCGGCACGTAACACGCTTATGTGTATTTACTACAATTTTCGGGCTGATTCATTTATTTTTTCTGCGCCTTCACCTGAATTTATTCAGAGTATCAACAACTGTGATTTTTCACAACTCATTTAGGATTGCTATATATAGAGAAGAATGCCCGACATGAGCAACCCCTTGACAAGGCACCTAGATTCTCCTCCCAATCTATACGAGAAGGACTACTACCGTTGGTTGGAACAAACAGCTGTTCACCTCCGCAAACAAGCTTTTGACCAACTCGACTTAGAGAATTTGATTGAAGAAATAGAAGATATGGGTCGGAGCGAAAAGCGGGCAATCGAGAGTAATCTAAGAGTTGTCCTCTTGCATCTACTCAAATGGAAGTACCAACCTCAGTACCGTTCCGGTAGCTGGAGAGGTTCGATTACAGAGCATCGCATCCGAATCCGCAAAGCCCTTCAAGACAGCCCCAGCCTGAAGAATTATTTGCCGGACATCTTTCCTGAAACCTACCAAGACGCAATTAATATTGCCAGTCAAGAAACGGGACTTGAACTAGAAATCTGTGCCACTTCCTGTGAATGGACACTGCAACAAATATTAGACGAAGAATGGTTGCCCGATGAGATGCTCTGAAGCACCAAGCTCCGTTTATCTGAGATGTTGTTCCTGCTTTACAGTAAGCGCAGCCGATTGAGTAAAGGTGATCGCAATTAGGTGAGAGGAGAACGATCACTGATCTTGTAGGGTGCATCCACTGGGCATTGATCCAGATGCAGAAGAGTAGTATTTGATCAAAGATACTTTCAAGCTGACAAATTAAGCTCTTACACATTTAATTTGTACATTGACTTGTGAGGAGCATCATTTGTCATGATTCATGCCTGGTTTTGTTAGATTGACATGAAGAGTGAAAGGCGATCGCACTTATGGTAAAAGCAGCTGTAAAAACACTGACGTTGGAAGATTTTCTGAAACTGCCTGAAACTAAACCTGTCAGTGAGTACATTAATGGAAAAATAATTCAAAAACCTATGCCTTAAGGAAAGCACAGCATTCTTCAAGGTGAACTGGTAACTGCTATCAATGCCGTAGTCAAGAGTCAGAGAATTGCCTTTGCTTTCCCGGAATTGCGGTGTACCTTTGGCGGACGTTCCATCGTGCCAGATGTCGCAGTTTTTGCTTGGGACAGAATACCTATTGATGATAATGGCGATATGGCTAATGTATTCAAGGCTGCTCCCGACTGGACAATTGAAATTCTTTCGACCGAACAAAGTCAGACCAAAGTCATTGGGAATATCATACATTGTCTGAATCATGGTAGCAAATTAGGTTGGTTGCTCGATCCAGATGAGCGCTTAGTATTGGTTTATCCATCAGGAAAGCAACCAGAACTGTTGCAGGAAGAGGCGGATGTGCTACCCGTTCCAGACTTAGTACAATTACAGTTAACAGTGGGGGATTTGTTTGGTTGGTTGCGGGTTGGCATTACTTGAAGAAGAACTCAGAGATCGGAAAAAATCTTCCAATTCTTAGAATTGGACGTCTTGCTGCTGGTTAACTTGGACGATCGCACTTTCATTAGTATTCGCAGTCAAAAGCAGACAGATAACCAACTGACTGTTATAGATTTATGATCAGCATTGGAAATATGAGTGTCTCAACTGTGTGCTCTTGACTTTTTCTCAATTTAATGCAATGTGACTAACGCTGCACTGGCTGCAGGAACTTCGACTGAGGCAATATTTTCTGAGATCTGTGCTTGTTCTTGCGTGTGAGACTGCCAAGAAGCATCTGATTTGACGCTACTACCGCCGAGAGTAATGTCTGAAGTACTGTCAAGCGAGGGAGAAGTAAGACGCAGTACTGAGCCACGAGTTAATTGGCATCCTAGGTCTATAGCCAATGTAGCATCTTGAGAGCTATCTTTATTAATTACTGTGAGCAAGACGTGATCATTATCGCTTAGTACAGCATAGACTGTCAGGTTAACAGAATTTTGACTCACAGTTACAGGTAGCAGACGCCCTCGACTACCAAGCTTAAAAAGTAACATCCCATAGTAAAGTGGTCGAGCCGAGTATTCTCCCTGAGAAACGGCGATCGGTGTATAGATACCTGCAGCACCGCCATGAAAATTAATGCCTGCTGCACCATTTTGTGCTAGGGTGAACATGAAATCAACTCCCCATAGTGCTGAGGCAAATACATTACTGACTCCCTGTTTCCCACCTTGGTAAACAGAATTGCACTCTGCTATTCGATATGGTAAGTTGTTCTGCTGTGCTGCTGTTTGAATTTTTTGTGCAATTTTGACAATATTATTATCCGGACTTAACAGACGATTAATTGTCACGTCACTATTCTGTGGTGGTCCCATGCGATAATAATGCTGAGTCAGTAAAATAATACGGGAAGCTGCATCCTTAGCAAAGGGGACAACCCAAGTGTCTGTAGCGCTAGCTGTTGTCGGTCCCGAAAATGGAACATTTGGAACGCTATCACGAATCGTGTCGAAATACGTGGTAAATTCTTGCAAGAAATCGCTGTATTGATATGTTGATGAACGCAGTCCGTTCTTGTAATACAAATCCGGTTCATTACCCACTTCTATAGATAAAAGTTGATTTTTCGCTATACGTGCGGCATATTCAGCCTCAGATGCCGCCACCTCAGGAGTTGATTGGCCAAGATTAAGTCCCAGCATCACTTTCCAGCCAGCTTTCCCAGCAAAATCAAACAGACTGTCTAGATCGTCCTCTGTAATTGATGTTTTGTCCGTTTGTGATGTCCTCTTTCCACCCTTCCAAAAAGTTTTTTCCACAGAATTACCGCCAATCCGCAAAATCCCTCTTTTGCCTAGCTGACGTACAAAGTTAAGGAAGATTTTGTTATCGCTGTTGAACACGGTGGAGTTGGGCAAAGTGGAGGCTTCGTAACTTAAGCCTGTAAAATCAGAGGGAATAAATCTGCCCGGTTGATTGAAATCTACAGAAATTTGGATTTCCTGACTGGAATTATCGTCTGCTTTCACAGAACTTTCTTTCAGTACGTTAATCAGGCTTGCACCTGCTAGCCCTGCACAGCCAATGAGAAAGTCTCTACGGTTGGGGTGTTGAGATTGATTCATCGAAATGTCTCTTATCTGGAATGGGGGTAAAATAATATAATTCCCTAAATTAAGACTTTCGCTTTTCATGAAAAAGGTCATTTAATTTTGGATGCGTGGATTGACAAGAGCGATCGCCATCGTGGACTTTCTCATATTTGGAAGGCAGACATTTTCTCTGGGATTGACGCTGTTGCTTGTGCAGTAGTTTTAGGTAAGTAGTCCCAATGTTATATCGAATATCCGCGCAATTCGTTCTTGAACTCCCCACCCTACCCCTTATTTTTTTTATTTTTCATTTTCAATTGCAGTCTTCCCCATTACCAACATAATCAGCCCTGATAATCTTGCTTGTCATATCTATAAGCAATTAGACTTAATCTTAACTGGCAGTGTTCAATCGCAATCTACCATAAAAATATGGTTTGCCTTCGCAGTGGATCGCCAACGATGTCGGTTCAATGTGTGTCACCAATCATTTAGATTCAGGAATATTCAGCTATGACTGCTACGACAACTAAAGCTACCTTTCCCATCGATCTTAGTGCTTACAAGCAATTGTCACTAGATCCAGCCAATCCTACTCTCACATCGGAACAGCGGGAGACACTGCTCGCCAACATTCAGCTTTGCCGGGACGCGATTGTTTTCTTCACCGCTACGGGAGCGGCTAGAGGTGTAGGCGGACACACTGGAGGTCCCTACGATACGGTACCCGAGGTTGTCATCCTCGATGCTTTGTTCCGAGGGGCACCAGATAAATTTGTGCCAATCTTCTTTGATGAAGCGGGACACCGGGTTGCGACACAATACCTGATGGCGGCGCTACATGGTGAATTGCCTGTTGAGCGTCTTGCTCACTACCGTGAAGGTCATGCAGAACTACCCGGACACCCCGAACTGGGACTAACACCTGGTGTGAAATTCAGTTCTGGACGACTTGGGCATATGTGGCCTTATGTCAATGGTGTGGCGTTGGCAAATCCCAACAAGGTAGTTTTCTGCCTTGGTTCTGATGGTTCGCAGCAAGAAGGGAACGATGCGGAAGCAGCACGTTTAGCAGTTGCTAAGAACCTAAACGTGAAACTCCTTGTCGATGACAACGATGTGACCATTGCCGGACATCCTTCAAAATATCTGCCTGGTTTCAGTGTTGGCAAGACACTAAGTGGTCAAGGGTTGAACGTTAATGACGGAAACCCAGAAGACATTGATGATTTGTATCGTCGGATCTGTGAGGCAATCACCACTGATGGACCGGTTGCTTTGATCAACAAGCGGAAGATGGCTGTAGGGATTGAAGGGGTAGAGGGTTCAGTTCACGGTCACGATGTTATCCCACTGGATAAAGCGATCGCCTATTTAGAAAAGCGCGGAAAAACTGAAGCTGTCAATTACCTCAAAAACATCGAAAAGCCCAAGCAACCATACAAATTCATTGGTTCTGGCGACAAGTCCGGTTCTAACCGGGGCGTGTTTGGCGAAGCAGTGGTATCCGTCCTCAGCCGCATGAGTGAAGCCGAACGCAAAGAAAAGGTCATGTGTATCGATAGTGACCTTGAAGGCTCCTGCGGACTGAAAATAATTCACGATACTTACCCAGAAATCTTTATCAGTTCCGGTATTATGGAGCGGGGGAACTTCGCTGCTGCAGCTGGTTTTGGGATGGAGAAAGGTAAGCAAGGCATCTTTGGTACGTTCGCTGCCTTTTTGGAGATGTGCATATCGGAAATTACGATGGCACGGCTAAATTACTCCAATGTCCTCTGTCACTTCTCCCACACCGGTGTGGACGATATGGCTGATAACACTTGTCACTTCGGCATCAACAATATGTTTGCCGATAATGGACTGGATGACGGCTACGAAACACAGCTTTATTTCCCTGCAGATGCAGCCCAAATGACTGCCTGTGTCGAGGCAATCTTCCACAATCCAGGACTGCGGTTTGTCTTCTCTACCCGTTCTAAAACCCCGAACATTCTTGATACCAATGGCAAAGACTTCTATGGCGAAGGCTACACCTTTGTTCCTGGTAAAGATGAAGTCGTGCGTGAAGGAACTGCGGGTTATATCATCAGTTTTGGCGAAGCGTTATACCGTGCCGTTGATGCTGTAGAACGCCTGAAACAGGAAGGGATTGATGTTGGTTTGATTAATAAACCGACACTGAACACGATTGATGAAGAAGTACTGGCAAAAGTTGGTGCTTCTCCCTTTGTCTTGGTTGTTGAATCGTTTAACCGTCGTACAGGATTAGGCAGCCGCTTCGGTTCTTGGCTGCTCGAGCGCGGATTGACACCTAAGTACGCCCACCTTGGTACTCACAAAGAAGGCTGTGGTGGTTTGTGGGAACAGTACCCCCATCAAGGAATCGATCCTGAAGGCATCATGAAAAAAGTGAGAGAGTTAATTGCGTAACATAGCACTCCTACCGGATTTGTAAAAAAATAGTCTTGGCTAGATCCCCGACTTCTTAAAGAAGTCGGGGATATATGTCTTCATTTTCAAAAATCAATTAGGATTGCTATAGAGCTGAGTGTTTCATTTAAATGTCTGGCTCAAAGGTTTATTTTAATCAAATGACTCTTGACAAATACAAGCAGCAGCTTCTTGCTGACTTCAACTCGAGAACTAACTACGATCAAGGTAATTTTAGGATTCCTGTCGCAAATCAGTTAATCTCCCTTGCACAACTGCGCATAGGACAGAAAGTCTTGGATATTGCCACTGGTACTGGTTTGGTTGCGCTTGAGGCAGCAAAAATTGTGGCTCCTGAAGGTGAAGTTATTGGTGTAGACATGTCTACAGGAATGCTACATCAAGCAAAACAAAAGATGTTGGTGCAAGGTTTAAAGAATATCGAATTTATAGAAGCAGATGTAGAGTATCTAAATTTTAGCGATCGCAGTTTTGATAGAATTTTATGTTCTTTGGCAATCTCTTATTTAACAAATATTCCTGCTGCTTTAGAACTGTGGTATTGCTTCCTCAAACCAGACGGAATTATAGTATTTAATTGTTTGGCTGAAACTGCTTTTCCACCATCTGTTTTGTTTAGAGAAGTGGCTAGAAGATATAATGTAAAAGTAACTAACCCTAATGAACCGTTAGGTACTTATAACAAATGTCAAAATCTGCTACAGGAATGTGGATTTAACGATATTGAGGTTAGCTCAGAGCAGTTTGGTTGGTACTACACTCCAGATTCGAGCAGTGCAGAAGATTTTTGGAGAATAAACTCCATGAATGTTTTCGGATATCAAGTCTTCCAGCTAACTCCCGCGAAATTACAACAATGCAAGGCAGAATATATAGCAGAAATCCAGGCTTTACCTACGACAGAGCAAGGAGTTTGGTGTGATGTTTCAATCTTTTTTGTAGTAGCTGGTAAATAAACTACCAATAAGCATTCAGTAACAGAGCATTGCTCGAACGCGCCTTCATTCTCTGCCTTGCAACTACCAAGAGCATACCGGACAAACCTCAAAACCAACAATAATAGAAAAAACTCAAGAGTTCAATGCTCATAAGTAATTATTCTGAGGCTCATATAGAAATTAAACAAACTTTCATTCTTCCGATTTCCGCATTTTTTCTAATCTCACTCTTTAGAGGTGATTCCTAAGATAGGACTTGTCAACTCAATCATTTAAGGTGTGGCAAGGATATGAAAATTCCCAAAAATTTGGCTCTTTTATTAGTCAGCACGAGTGCGATCGCAACAAATAGTGTTCCTGCCAAGGCGATTCAATATAAAGGAGCCTCTGTATACAAAGCAACAGAGAATGGTATAACTACTGTTTACTTTGATGGCACTGCTGGCAACCATATAGCAGTAGACTTGGGAAATGTTACTAGAACTCTATCAAAAGTTGCAAGCGCTTGTGGTGAGGTTAAAATCTCTGTCCCTAAAGGAAATTCAAGTTTTACGGGATTAAAAGTAGATGGGACAGCAATTGACTATTCTGCCCTTCCTGTTAACACACTACCAACTTGCAAGAATGGTGCCTTGTCACAAGCACGAACAGCAAATTTTAAAACTGCAAAGGGACAAGTTGTCATCGTCGGCAAAACTCCCAATGCGTCGGTTTCAGTTGTACTTCCAGGTGACAAGAGGAAAAACATTACAATCAATTCATGTGGTATCGGCGTACTTCGTGGTGTTAAAGGAAGTACTCTGCCTGCTGCTTTCAGTGCAAATGGTACAAACTATACGTTAGCTTCATTACCAGATGCTGGACATGGACCAGTTTGCAAGAAAGCGGCTAATGGAACCTATTCAGCTTATACTCCCTCTGGATGGCCAAATTGACTCTCCCCTGGCTAAAGCCAAGGGGATTCTTTTGAATTAGGATTAAACTTCGTTTTCCAAAGTCTTATTCTACCTACGGTGGTCAAACACCGTCTACACAGTCTGCTTAAGTCAATGCCTAAGTTTCTGGCTACTTTTTTTAAGATATTTGCGGCTCCATTTAAATCCGCATTTATCAAGCTAGAGTCCGCACTTTTATACAATCCTCTTAACTCTCTTTTTCCCGATGCTTTCCACCTGTCTGGTTTTTGCCCAAACTTAGGTAGGGAGTCTCCATCTAAGAAAGATGCTTTACTCGTATATGCTTCTTCTGTTTCAACGAAGCGTATCCCGTGTAAAACCGCTAGCTGTTCAATTCTCTTTTTCAGTCTCGCTAGCGGCATTTGTACGAATTGTTGGTTATTGCGCTTCCCCATATTGGAATCAGTCTTTATTCCAATATTCCAGCCGACAACAATTGTTCCGATTCCATACTTGAGGCAATGATTAATAGCTAGCTTTGCCGCTTTGTTAATCATGTCCCTCATTTGATTATTTCGCCTTCGAGTAACGAAATCCAAGAAACTATCCCAGTAATCTCGCTCTCGTCCTTGTTTTCTCTGGGCTACTTTTTTGTTGTACAGTTGGTTCATTGCTTTTGCTTGTTTTGAGTCAATCAAAAAGCTATTGCCCAACGTGTCAACACCAGCCATTAGATTCGCGGAAGTCCCCAAGTCAATTGAAAGTGCTTGATTTATATCCAGCGTTCGATCTGTTGCCTTCTTCTCTACCAAATACGAACATTCCAAGTAAAAAGCCCCATTTTTGGGTAGAATCGTAAATTCCTTAACTTTTCGGAAATCAATATTAGTTGGTAAAGGGAGAAAGAATTCTTTGACTTTAAACCATCTGTTTATTGTCAGCCCCAAAGGAAAGCGAATTAAACCGTCATTAGTTAACGTAGGTTTACCCGCTCCGACATTGGGAAACGCGACTTTAAACAATCCACCTGACTCTCTATAATTTGGTGGTTTAGGCTTTCCTTCCAATCTTCCAGTAAAAAACGCTTCTCGCAATTTTTTGAAAGAGTCGAAACTTTCTGACACGCTTAGCAGAGTTTGTTGGGCAGCCACTGATGGCATTGCTTGAGCGTGAATGTTTGAACCAATTTCATAGATTGGAGCAAATTTAGAAATGATTATTCCAGTTTTAAAGAAGAGTTGTCTAGCCCAATAAACTCCACAATTGTAGAGACTATTAGATTGTTCGCACAAAAATATAATTATTGCCTTAGTATCATTGTCGCAGTAAATTAAATTTTGCTGAACGCCCATTATTTTCTTGTTTTTAGCCAGTCAAATCACCTCTTTTTTTTTGAA
This sequence comes from Rhizonema sp. NSF051, assembly GCA_029379265.1. Lineage (GTDB taxonomy): Bacteria > Cyanobacteriota > Cyanobacteriia > Cyanobacteriales > Nostocaceae > Rhizonema. The sequence continues at coordinate 14 of JAQYWN010000118.1, read as the reverse complement.
GCTAATATTAATAT
>JAQYWN010000117.1 GCA_029379265.1 Rhizonema sp. NSF051 | reverse complement strand
GATTATAAATAATTAAGTAAGTAAGTAAGCGTGAATAAACATAAATTTAGATTGGGGCTATTAATAGTTATTCGTTAGTGGTAAGTCGGTTTCACAACACCTCAATTTTTGTTTACATATGTATGTTTTTTTTGCGCTAACCTACTGATTATATGGGGTGCGGAAATAGAGTTTCTATACCTGACAGCCCTTCACCTTGTATTTCCAGCTTTTTAATTTTTAATTTTTAATTTATAATTACAAAGGCTCTGTACTATGGACTAGAATTTTTTTGCATGTGAATTAATATTTTGTAAATCTGGTTTTTTAAATCGCTGCTGTTTTGTAATTCTACGGTAATCTTATTAAAGCGATCAATACTTAAACCACTATCTTCAACAACTTGTTGGTAGCGGCTACAGTATTTCACCGCAATATTATGAGCTTCGCTAGGAAGACTGTTGAGACTATTGGGCTCGTTACAAACAATTTGAGGAACATCGCGATCGCCCAGAATTTCTTTAATTTTTCTAAAAGCTCGTTGGCGATCTGGCTCCATTGATAACATAGCTCTCGCATAACTATTAAATTCATCATTACTAACTGATGAACTTTGAGCGTTAACTTTTGAAATAGAAAGCAAAGCACTGGAACCCAAACCTAAACTCGTGACAATAACGAGCAGCCAAGTTTGTAAACGCATCTGACTTAAGGTATGTCGGAAAAAGTAATGATAAAATCTATTCATTTTTTTTTTCATGAACAACTACCGTGGGAATCTGTTAGGGATTTTGAATTATTTTGGTAGAAAGAAGTTCCAGCGTTAGGCTTTGTCTAAATTGTTAGCCTCAAAGTATTCAGTAACAGATCCCTCCTCTGTTATATCCTCAACGGAATTTTGTATACATAGGTAACATAACTACTACACAAGGCGCGAAAATAAACCTACCATTCACTCATTGCTATAAAGCTTGCAACTCAGGCTTTTTTAACTCGGAAGTGGAAATGAGCACGGGATCGGTTTCACGCTTAGCCAAGGAGTGCACTCAAGGGAAACAGGACTCGCAACCCCTATATAGCTTAACTTCCCAAGATGAACTTTTAATTCCAAGGTAGCGGTACGTCTGTTCTTACAAGTCTTGCCGACTGATAGAGTGGCGTGCGCTGTGGCTGAATGCTTACGCTCTTCCTTTTTGACATACTTGACAAATTTCCACTACTTTAGTCTGAAGTACTGACATCTCTGAAGCTCCTTGTTTGAGGCCAGTTTCTAACTCTAATAGAAGAGGGAAACAGGCTATAAGTTGCTGTACAGAAAGAGATTGGACATCTTTTTGTAAAAAGTAGATGCGATTGGGGTTGCCTATCTCGGCAGCTTGGGCAATCGCTTGTTGATTTCGCTCACCGCTTTCCATCATAATCTTTACCCATAACCAGGTGCGAAATTGACCAATGAGTGTAGCAACTATTCGTAAACTAGGTTCACAAGCAGCAAGGAGATCTGCCAATATAGCTAAAGCCTTGACTGTATCCCCTGTTCTCATTGCTACTGCCAATTGTAAGCTATTCTGTGTTGTATTTCTGACTAACTGAGCAACAGTTTCTACTTCCATTGGCTGGTTACTGCCTTTGGCATAAATCTGTAATTTCTCAAGCTCATTGTAGAGGAGCCGTGTATCGTTACCAACAGTTTCCACCAACATATCCGCACTTCTAGGAGTCAATTTCACGCCTACAGTTTGTGCAGCCTGCTTAACAGATTGCAGAAGTAATTCCGTTTTCCAAGGAGAAATGAGAGAAAATTCCTGAATTTCGGCAAATTTTTTCAAAATTTTAGTCGATTTGAGACGTTCATCGGGTTTGTGACTACTTGTAAGTAACAAAAATGAATTTTCGGGAATGACTGGCAGAGTGCGCTGTAATTCGGCTAACACATCTTCTGGACAGTGCTGATTAAGGGTTGTATTCACAAGCCACACTAAGCGTCCACCAGATCCAAAGGGTGGTGTCATGACTTGATTTAACCCTTGGATCTCGGCATTAGAGACATCTGTTGAAAATGAAGTGTAGTTGAAACTTGCCCATTGAGGATCGAGAACGCGATCGCGCAAACGAGCAACAGCCTTTTCTATAGCGAAATCATCTTCACCCCAGTAAAAGTAGATTGGCATAACACAAAACCTTAGTCTTGAAGATAGACAGCTATATTTAATAGACAGCTTACAAGAGAAAATGCTTTCATCCCTTGGCTTAAGCCAGGGGATGAAAGCTGGTAGAACCCTTCAGGGTGCCTGTAACATATCTTTGGACAGATTAAAGACAAACCTCAACTGCCAAAATACAGGAAAAAAGGTGGATTGGCGGGAATAACTTATCCAAAAGCAGCACTGTCTTTTGATATTGAAACAGGATTGATACGGTTACCATTAGGTAATAGGTTTAAAGATGATTCCGGTTTTGACAGTTTGCATATTGTTATGCCTCACAACATCAAATTTCCGGAGATAAAAGAACTGCGTATTTTTCCGAGAAATCGTTGTTTTTATGCAGAGTTTATTTGGAAAAGTTCTCACGATATCAAATGTGTACTTGATTTCTCTCGGGCTATAGCAATTGATCCTGGCGTCAATAACTGGTTAACTTGTGTTGCAAACACTGGCGATAATAGTTTTATCGTTGATGGCTTGAAGTTAAAATCGCTAACCCAGTGGTATAACAAGCAAGTCGCAACCATTAAAGAAGGAAAGCCACAAGGTTTTTGGAACGATAAGTTAGCGTTTATTACTGAAAAACGTAATCGTCAAGTCAAAGATGCTGTGAACCGTGCTAGTCGGTTTATTATTAACTACTGCCTTTCCAACAATATTGGTACAATAGTTTTCGGGTGGAATACTGGAAATAAAAATGGTATTGAAACAGGCAAAGTTAATAACAAAAAAATAGTTCAGACACCAACGAGCAGACTCAAAAAAAGACTAGCCCAAATGTGTCAACAATATGGACTTAGGTTTGTAGAAACAGAAGAGTCTTATACATCAAGGAGTTCATTTTTGGATGGTGACAGTCTTCCAAAATATGGTGAAAAACCCAATGGCTGGAAACCTTCAGGGACAAGAACAACACGTGGACAATACAGAACTAAAAGCGGAAAATTTGTTAATGCTGATTGTCAAGCGGCAGCAAATATTTTTCGCAAAGTAGAGATACAGCTAGGCTTATGTTTGGCTAAGATCTGTAGGGCAGTGCTGATCCTGCCTACTAGAGTTCGTCTCTGGAATACCAAACTGAAAACACGGAGAGGCACGGCTTTAGCCTGCCTCAAAGTATCAGTTTGAATCCTCGTGTCTTTAGACCGAGGAGAGATCAAACTTGTTAATGTTTAGTAATACTTTGAAAACTGAGCCAAGGAGCGTCGTACTATACTTCATGGGGTAAATATCCCTTAAAGGATCGTCGTTACGCTTGAGAATCTCTATGTTTCCTACTCATCGACCTCGCCGTCTGCGTACCCATCCACAATTGCGCCGGATGGTGCGCGAGACTGTTCTAACTACCAGTGATTTAATTTACCCTCTGTTTGCCGTCCCAGGTGAGGGAATTGCCAACGAAGTGAAATCTATGCCAGGTGTCTACCAACTTTCGGTAGACAAAATTGTTGAAGAAGCAAAAGAAGTCTACGATTTGGGAATTCCCGCTATTATTCTATTTGGGATACCAGCAGACAAAGACTTAGATGCTACTGGCGCATGGCACGATTGCGGCATAGTCCAAAAAGCCGCAACTGCAGTGAAACAAGCAGTGCCCGATCTTGTGATCATCGCCGATACTTGTCTGTGTGAGTACACAAGTCACGGTCACTGTGGTTACCTACAAGTCGGTGATTTAACAGGAAGAGTTTTGAACGATCCTACTCTAGAACTGCTGAAGAAAACAGCAGTTTCCCAAGCAAAAGCAGGTGCAGATATCATAGCGCCTTCCGGGATGATGGATGGATTCGTGCAAGCAATTCGCTTGGGTTTGGATGAAGCTGGGTTCCAAGATACTCCGATTTTATCCTATGCGGCTAAGTATGCTTCGGCTTACTACGGACCTTTCCGAGATGCTGCCGATTCTACACCCCAGTTTGGCGATCGCAGAACTTATCAAATGGACTTTGGTAATGTCCGCGAAGCGATCAAAGAAATCAATCTCGATATCGCTGAAGGCGCTGATATGCTCATGGTGAAACCCGCACTAGCATATATGGACGTTATCTGGCGTGTTAAGGAAGCCAGCAATTTACCTGTTGCCGCCTACAACGTCTCTGGTGAGTATTCAATGGTTAAAGCTGCTGCTCTTAACGGCTGGATTGATGAACAGCGTGTCGTCATGGAAACTCTTACTGGCTTTAAACGTGCTGGCGCTGACTTAATTTTGACCTACCATGCCAAAGATGCCGCACGGTGGTTGATTTAACAGCCCTCCGGGCAAGGCAGAGGGCAGAGGGCAGAGGGCAGAAGGAAAGAAAAAAGTTTTTAGAAAAGCTTTTATGCCTTGCTCAAAACAGGTTTAAGTTCCCCACCAAAATGCAACGATATTGGTGGTCTTCAATTGGATGGGGTCTGAATCCCTATCCAATCGCCTTCTGCCTTCTGCCTCCTGCCTCCTGCCTTCTGCCTTCTTTAACGAGTGAGAGGAGAGAGGGGACAGAGGGGGAGAGGGGGGAATATCTCCTGACTCTTCATTCCCCACTCTCCACTTCCCAAATTTTCAAGAGTGGTTATAGCCCTTTTGCCATATACGTAAGTGATAATATAGTTAATAAATAATCTTTAGTTGGCTTTTTTACGTCAATTGATTTACTAAATATATAAATAATATTACAAGGGAGTATTTAAAATATGGATATGCAAGTCCTGAGAGAACGTGCTGATCTTAGCCGTGCAGAAGTTGCCTTCAGGCTTGCAATTAGTGAAACTAGTGTTCGCAACTGGGAAGCAGGACGTACTGAACCCACGATGACACCGAAGAAATATTTAGAAGCTTTGCGACTGTTTAAATGCACACCAGAAGAGTTGGCAACAGCAAGCGAAAAATCAATTAATCAACGGCATAAACGCAAACCGGGAAGACCTAGAAGGTTTCCAGATGCTCAGTTTAGTAGTGCTGAGTCCTGAGTTCCATGCTTTAGGAACACAATGCCGTGATTTTGGCAAGTAATTTGTCAAAGTTTATTGGCTTGCGGATGAAATCATTTGCTCCTGCTTCAAACCCTTCTGCCGCACTAGCCTCTTCAAAAGCAGTAACGAGAATAATTGGAATCAAGGGTAGGTGGTCATTTTTCCGGATATGTCGGGTGACTTCATAGCCATTCATTCCCGGCATCATGACATCCAGCAGTAATAAATCGGGTGGTGAAGCTTCTATCTTCGTGAGCGCAATTCTACCATTGTGCGCAGTATCAACGTCATACCCCTCTGCTTCTAAAGCAGATTGAAGCAAAAATAAATTATCCGGAAAATCGTCCACCACTAAAATGCGACAACGCTTTAAAGAAAGCATAAAAGCAAAACCTTGTAATTCAAGTTCAGCCTGACACAGCAAGATGCCTAAGCATTTATACTTGCAAAAAAAATTATAATATTTAAGTCATACTTTTTATAGATGACTTATCAAAATGTATTTTTTATACATGCCTTTAAGCAGCTATTAGTCTTACGTTACACTAATTCCAGTCGTTAGAATCATGAGGACAGTAACTTTATATAATTTAAAAAAAGTATGAAATATTGAAGGACTTGGGGCAGAGGAAATGATGCTCTCGCCAGATACCCTGCTCTGATGAACCAAAGGAGTGCGATCGCTCACCATATTTCTTGCAAATGCACGATAAGATTCTTAAAAATAATCGTAATAACAGGTCTAATGGCAGAAACACTATTCTTTAACGCTTTAAGGGAAGCCATTGATGAAGAGATGGCGCGTGACTCTACTGTGTTCGTTCTTGGTGAAGACGTAGGACACTACGGTGGTTCCTACAAAGTCACTAAAGATCTCTACAAAAAATATGGAGAACTCAGAGTTCTAGACACTCCCATCGCGGAAAACAGCTTTACTGGTATGGCAGTAGGCGCAGCAATGAGTGGGTTGCGACCGATCATCGAAGGTATGAACATGGGCTTTTTGCTTCTTGCCTTCAATCAAATCTCCAACAACGCTGGTATGTTACGCTATACTTCAGGCGGTAATTTCAAAATTCCGATGGTAATTCGTGGTCCGGGAGGAGTAGGACGACAACTGGGTGCAGAACATTCCCAGCGACTAGAAGCATACTTCCAAGCCGTTCCTGGGTTGAAGATTGTTACCTGCTCAACACCTTACAACGCTAAAGGATTGCTGAAATCCGCCATCCGCGATGATAACCCAGTGTTATTTTTTGAACACGTTCTGCTTTACAATCTCAAAGAAGACCTGCCAGAAGAAGAATATCTGCTACCTCTGGATAAAGCAGAAGTGGTACGTACAGGCAAAGATGTAACAATTCTTACTTACTCACGCATGAGGCATCATGTGATGCAGGCGATGAAAACTTTAGAAAAACAAGGTTATGACCCAGAAGTCATCGACATAATATCACTAAAACCTTTGGATTTTGATACTATAGGCTCGTCCGTAAGAAAAACCCATAAAGTGATAATTGTTGAAGAATGTATGAGAACAGGTGGGATTGGAGCAGAATTAATCGCACAAATCAACGATCGCCTGTTTGATGAACTGGATGCACCGGTACTGCGGCTTTCTTCTCAAGACATTCCTACTCCTTATAATGGGACTTTGGAACGCCTAACAATTGTCCAGCCAGAGCAGATTGTGGAAGCTGTGGAAAAAATGATAGCTTTGCGAGTTTAGATTGAAAAGGCAAGGGAGACGCGCCTCCCTTGCATCTGTTAAGGTATTTAGGTGTAAAATATGACTTATGTCGAGAAAGGATTGAGCACAGACTGGCTATCTTATTCCTAACTTAATTTACAATTCATAACTCCTAACTCTCTGGTCCTAACTCCTAACTCGACTAAAAGAACGCTATCATAGCGTTTGTCACAACGGTTGATGGTATGCAGAGACAGCGATCATTATTAATATTAACCTTAGTTATAGTAATTGCTGCAATTGCGGCGATTGCCTTAATTCCAGTGTCTTTAGGACTGGACTTGCGGGGGGGATCACAACTGACGATTCAGGTGAAAACAACACCAGAAATTCAGCAAATCACTGAGCGCGAGTTACAAGCCGTTAAAAAAGTCGTTGAAGGACGCATCAACGGTTTAGGCGTTTCCGAAGCGGTGATTCAAACAGCTGGTACAGATAAAATTTTAGTTCAACTGCCAGGAGTTAACGATCCACAGCAAGCAGAACGGGTGCTAGGGGGTACGGCTCAGTTAGAGTTTCGCAAGCAAAAGCCAAATACGGAACCACAATTGTTTGCTTTACAAGTTCAAGAGCGCGAGTTCAAAGCAAAGCTTGAGCAGTTGAAAAAAAGCAACGATCTTGCAGGAATTGTTAAAAATAAAGAAGATTTACAAAAAAATATCAGCGCGATCGCGGAATTATTTGAAAGCACAAAACCACCATTAACCGGTAAATACCTTAAAGACGCCTCTGCATCGCCTGCTCCTCAAGGTAATAGCTGGAGTGTGAACATTCGTTTTGATGATAAGGGTGGTGAACTATTTGCCGATTTGACAAAAAATCTTGCAGGTACAGGACGCGGTATCGGCATTTTCCTAGACAACGAACTTCTCAGTTCTCCCAGAGTTGATTCACAATATGCCACATCCGGCATTACTGGTGGCAGTGCTGAGATTAGTGGTAGTTTTACGCTACAATCAGCCAATGACTTAGCTGTTCAGCTACGCGGTGGCTCGCTACCAGTCCCAGTCACAATTGGAGAAATTCGTACAGTCGGAGCAACCTTAGGTAAAGACAGCATTCAACGCAGTATTTATGCGGGGATAGGTGGCCTGGTTTTAGTATTAATTTTTATGGTAGTCTATTATCGATTACCAGGTGTGATTGCTGATGTCGCGTTAATCATATACGCTTTACTGACATATGCAAGCTTTGTTTTGCTAGGTATAACTCTCACTCTACCTGGAATTGCAGGTTTTATTCTCAGTATCGGTATGGCGGTGGATGCTAATGTGTTAATTTTTGAACGGACTCGTGAAGAATTACGAGCAGGCAAAACCTTATACCGTTCAGTAGAAGCAGGATTTCACCGAGCTTGGTCTAGTATTTTAGATAGTCATGTGACAACATTAATTTCCTGTGCAGCGCTTTTTTGGTTGGGAGCAGGATTGGTAAAAGGTTTTGCGCTCACACTGGCGCTGGGATTGGGAGTAAATTTGTTTACAGCTATTACTTGTAGTCGTTCGTTGCTGTTAACGGCAATAGGATTTCCAAATTTGCGCAAGCCAGAACTATTTTGCCCGAATCTGCCTACCTCTATTAAGCCTCAAGTGGAGGCACAGTAATGAAAATCAATGTAATCAAACAGCGATCGCTGTGGTGGAGTCTCTCTGGTGCCCTTCTTCTGGCCGGCATCATCTCAATGGTGATTTCGTGGCAATTGTTAGGTGCACCCCTACGTCCCAGTCTCGACTTTGTTGGTGGTACCCGCCTGGTATTTACACGAGATTGTACTCAACCGCAAAACTGCGCTCAACCAATTCAACTAACAACTGTCCGCGAAGTGATGGATGCTCAAGGACTGGGTGGCAGCAGTATCCAAATTGTGGATAAGCAGGGAGTATCGATTCGGACAAAGACATTAGACGGTGATCAACGCTCAAAGTTACAAACTGCTTTGAGCGAAAAACTAGGAGCGTTCGATCCGAAAAAGACTCAAAATGATACAGTTGGTCCAACACTTGGTCAAGAGTTATTTTCAAGTGGCTTGACAGCTTTAATAGTCTCGTTTATCGGCATTGTGATTTACTTGAGCGCGCGGTTCAAAGCTGATTACGCAGTGATCGCCATTATTGCTCTGTTGCATGATGTTTTGATTACAACCGGGATTTTCTCGATTTTGGGATTAGTGCAAAATGTTGAGGTTGACAGCCTGTTTGTTGTTGCTATCTTGACAATTACTGGTTTTTCAGTCACAGATACTGTAGTGATTTATGATCGCATTCGGGAAATCCTCACCATACATCCCAACGATCCCATCGAGCAAGTCGTTGATGATGCGGTGAATCAGACACTGACGCGATCGCTCAACACAACTTTTACTGTCTTACTGACATTATTTGCCCTATTTATCTTTGGCGGTGAAACTCTCAGATACTTTGCCTTAGCGCTGATTATTGGTTTTGCCGTGGGTGCTTATTCCAGTATTTTCGTCGCCGGTCCCTTACTCGCTTTATGGCGAAAGCGTACAGGTAAACCGACTAATGTTAGTGCTTAGTGGTTAGTAGTTATTAGTTAGTGGTTAATAACACACATACCCAATATCTAACAACTAACAATTAACAATTAACACCCGCTTATGGATCAACCAGACCAATTTTTTACTCAACAAGTGCAGAGACTACACCAACTCCAAGTATTTGCGAGGTGGTTATTTGTTAGCTTTTTATGGCTCACTGTTGCGCCTGTTTGCTTGTGGAATATACGTACAGAAATTTCGCTATGGCGACAATATTTTACTTGGGTAGCGGTAAGATACGGACTCTTATACCATCCGTGGGCTACCTTAGGTTTGGCTTTTTGTATTGGGATGACTGCCGCTGTTTTAGTTTGGCAAAGTCGTAATATTTTACTCGGGCAACCACAGTCAGAAAAGCAGCGTTTAGAGAAACAGGTTTATCGAATACGCCAGCAAGGAGCAAGCCATCCTTTATGGCGGTGGATTGTTAGTAAAGGGGATTCGTAACTGAGAAAAGTACTCAGAAAGCAGAACACACAAACTGTTCCGAGTGCTGAGTTCTGAATCCTGAAAATCAGAAACAGCGGTAACTCCTGCCGGATTAAGTTGAAATTTGGAATGAAAACATGTCCGGTTAATTAAGCATAATGTCTGTAGACATTGCGCCCCACCACGCCAGTCGCGTAGGGCGGGAAACCCGCCTGCAACGCTGGCTCCCCAACCCCTCCCCGCAAGCAGGGAGGGGAGCTTTGGCGTCAGCCACAAGCGGGGCTCCATTCTTTTTATGGGTGATTTGACGGACATGATGTGAGTTCTTGCTTCGCTCACCGATTAAAAAGATTTATGAAAGAATATTACAATTGCTTTTCTGCAAACTATGAGCTAGAAATAGCAAAAATACTGAGGCAATTAGGTAAAATTCATGAATCATACTCGGATTCAATTTAGCGATCGCAAATCTGAAATTGACCTAAATGAACTCCAACAGTTGTTTAACCGTTCGGCTTTCTGGGCGAAAAATCGCAGTATAGACGATTTGAGGATAGCGATTGCCAACAGCGATCCAGTGATTGCTGTTTGGGATGGAACGCAACTGATTGGCTTTGCCAGAGCAACCTCCGATGGTGTATATCGGGCGACAATTTGGGATGTTGTCATTCAGCAAGACTATCGCGGTACTGGATTGGGAAGCAAGTTAGTGGAAACTCTTTTAAGTCATCCCCGGATGAATCGAGTTGAAAGCGTCTACCTCATGACAACTCACCAGCAGAAATTTTACGAAAAAATAGGGTTCCAGTGTAATTCCACTACCACGATGGTATTATTCAACAAGCCTAAGCTTGGTTCACTTCCTGTTCCTGAAATTCAGTTTCAGGAATTACTCGGGGGATAGATAACTGTAGCCTTGTCAGATGCTCGGTTGAGTCAGTGGTGGTGGAAGCAACAAATTCCAGTTTTCCCCCCATTGCTTCTAGTAGAGTTTGATTTAGCAGTAGCTTCGTTCCCAGCGAAAGAACAGAGTCCTTTTGGTCATTTTCTTGCAGCCGATCTTTTGATTCGATTAAATCGACAGGCTCAGTGAAAGGAATAGCATTTTGCGGCACATCCAGCCAAATATAAACAAAATTATTTGTAGGTGAAAGACCGGTAGAAATGGAGATACTGCCTTCCTCCATTTTAGCAATAGAAGCGTCAAGCAAATTCACCAAGACTTGTCGCAGCCAATGAGGATCTGCCAAAATGTAAATTTCTGCATCTGGCGGTGATAACCGGAAAGGAAAATTGCGATTTTCCGCCAGCATATAGGTTAATTTATAAACTTCCTGTAACAGTTCAGCGAAGCAAAGAGGCTGAATGGCTAATTTGGTTGTACCGTGCTCTATCCTCGCAACGCTCAGAATTTCATCAATCAGCTTGAGCAGCTTGAGTGCTCGATCATGAGCTTGATTGATAAATTCTCGCTCTTCAGCTGGATTATCGCACAAATCTGACAAAATTAATTGATGCAACCCAATCAGACCATTTAGAGGCGATCGCAATACATGAGTCGTCCGCGCCAAAAACCCCGACTTGAACAGGCTCATTTCCTGTGCCATTTGGTATGCCAGTTGCGTTTGCTCTATCTGTTGCTCAAGTTCTGACAAGTCTTTTTTATCGACATTCACGACACGATGAGAGTCAGGATTTCGCAATAGACGCGCAAGTAATCCGCGCAAACCCAACCCCAGCGACAATCCTGCTCCCAGATATATCCAGTTGCTCCAATCCATAAATTTGGTACTGCTTAACTTATCAATTAACCACAAAGGCGCACAAAAATGTTCCTGAGTTCCCCTTTCACAAATGAAGCGGTGCAATCGGAAAAAAAGTGTAGTCAAACCCACTACTTTCACCTGTGTATGAGTAGAAGCCTCTGAATAAGGCTCCCTTCTGCTCTGACACTTTTATCACTGACACCTTTAGTAGACATCCAATCAAGTTTTTCAACCCTAACTCACAAGTAAAGAAGTGAAAATTTTTCTATTTCTTACCTAGTTTAAGGTGGAAGCAAAAAGTTAGCAATTTTTTATACTTATTTCATGAGTGATTATTCACAGAGGAAAATCCCAATACCGTTGAGTTTAGACTTTTCCCCCACACACACATTTGATCCGGAACTCAATCAGGGATAGCCCTGACTGAGTGTCTCTTGTCTCAATTTAGTAATTCTTACGAAGACGCTACAATTTAATTGATCTCGGCTAATCAATACAAACATAAGTGACAAAAAACACTCTTACTGGAGCAGCATTTATTGCCGGAGGAACCGTAGCAGGCACTGGTGTTTCCGCAATGGCAGGCGGGATGGGATTAGCGGGAGGATTTGGAGCAGCAGCACCAGCAACTGCGCCTATAGTTGGTGCAGGCGCAGTTGCTGGTGCTGCTGCTTATGGCGTTTTCAAGGCAATAGGAGAGGGAGATGTTGCAGCTTTTGGTGCAGTGGGAATTAGCGCAGTCAGTGGTGCTGGTGTTTCCAACATTGTTGGCGGAATGGGATTAGTTGCACCAAAAATAGGTTTGGCATTTGGCATTGGTGCAGTACCTATGGCAGGAGTTGGGGCAGTGGTTGGACTAGCCGCCTATGGTGTAGCCAAACTTTTAGATGAATCTGGAACTGAGGAGACTCCCGCACAGGTTTTTGAGCGGATGGAAGAAAAAGTCTTGCAGATGGAAGCCTACTCCTCGGCTGTTATAGAGTTAGAAGCATTTTTAGAAAGCGAGAACCTCAATCAAAAATTTGCCGCTTTGGAAATTGAGGATGAATTACAAGCACTCAAGGCTGAATTTGAGAAAGAAACGACACCATCGAAAACTTCACCAAACAAATCTCTGACAATCCAAAGCCCCAACACTTGGAGATGCATACACACGCTTAAGCTTCACACCGCTTCAGTCAATGCGATCGCTATTAGTCCTCACGGACATACTTTTGCAAGTGGCAGTAATGACAAAACCGTTAATTTGTGGGACTTGAAAACAGGGAAATGGCTTCACACCTTTATTGGACAAGCAGAGGCTGTTTTGTCTGTTGCCATTAGCCCCGATAATCAAACTCTTACAAGTGGTAGTGTTGATCGCAAAATCACTAGCTGGAAACTGGATACAAAAGCTTTTTCAAATACTTTTTTTAATCTCAATTCTCCCTACAGTCACAATGGCTTTGTTCACTCAGTTGCCTTCAGCCCTGATGGGAAATTTGTTGTCAGTGGTAGTACTGATAAGACGGTGAGACTTTGGGGACGCTATACAGGAACATTAAAACGCACTTTAAATGGACACTCAGATGCAGTTTTGTCTGTCGCCATCAGTCCCGATAGTAAAACCTTTGCAAGTGGTAGTGCTGATCGAACAATCCGACTTTGGGATTTAAAAACTGGGAAACAGCGCTGTATCCTTACTGGACATTTAGCATCAGTAAATACAGTTGTCATCAGTCCTAATGGAGAAAATCTTATTAGTGGTAGCACTGATACCACAATCAAGTTGTGGAATATCCAAACTGGGGAACTCATCTACACCTTAACAGGCCACTCTACAGATGTTTTATCCCTTTCTATCAATCCTAATAGAATTATCCTCGCTAGTAGCAGCAGAGACAGCATCATCATTTGGAATTTACATACTTGGGAACGACTACAAACTCTTTCAGGACATGCACCCGTCGCCTTCAGTCCCGATGGCAACATGCTGGTAAGTGGCGGGAACAAAGCCACAATCAAGATTTGGCATCAAATACAAGGTGAGGCTGAATTGACACTCGACCCCGTATTATCTGGAGAATGGTGGGAAGTTTTAGGCGTAGATCGAGGCGATAATTTCAATCATGTTAAGTCTGCCTATCGTCGGTTAGGAATGTGGATTTAATAAAGTGCAAAACTTGGGGAAAACGTAGTAGGTTTAAGA
>JAQYWN010000116.1 GCA_029379265.1 Rhizonema sp. NSF051 | reverse complement strand
CATTATGTATTTATATTAACAGCGTTTCAAGTAGAAAAATCTTAAACCTTTTGATACAAGTCTTGAAAAGCAACGACAACTTAAAATGTCGGTGTTCTCATCTCACAGGTGCTTCCTCCGCTATAACAACTTTCACAAATGTATTAGATCGTGACAGAACATTGCTATAGTAGTGATTAAATTGTCAGTAGTACTTAGCGATGAGCGATCGCATTCTGAAAGCCACAAGGGAAACAGTGCATCTAGGTGGTTTCTCGCAGCATCTAGAGCCAGCAGTGATGATTGACTCTGGTGACACAATAGATGTGGAAACTTACAGTGGGTATTATGTTCATCAGCAAGCACCACCAGAGTTTCTCACGCCAGAATTTCTTGACATTTGTCACAATTTGCCTATGGAAAGGAAAGTAGGTGGGGGACCTCATTTGCTGACGGGACCGATATATGTGCGCGGGGCAGAACCTGGGGATGTATTGGAAGTAGAATTAGTAGCGATCAAACCCAGTCTACCTGTAGGCTTCAATGCTATTCGCGCAGGTTGGGGAGCATTACCAAACCAGTTTCATCAGCCTGTTCTGAGATTTATTCCTCTCGATTTGGAAAATAACATTGCGGAATTTCCAGCAAACAGGGGCATAAAAATTCCTCTCAAGCCCTTTTTTGGTATTCTTGGAGTCGCTTCACGAGAAACGTCCCATAACTCAATTCCTCCTGGGTGCTATGGTGGTAATATCGATAACCGAGAATTACAAGCAGGTTCTAAAATATTTTTGCCTGTATTCGTCACTGGCGCTTTGTTTTCTATCGGTGATGGGCATTCAGCACAAGGGGATGGTGAAGTTAATGTGACAGCAATTGAAACTTCTATGAACGGGACTATTCACCTCAAAGTTCGCAAGGATTTACAACTCACAACACCAATTGCTGAAACTTCTACAGATATCATCACAATGGGGTTTGCTTCAACTTTAGATGAAGCACTAGAAAAAGCTTTAAATAATATGATAAATTTCTTAGAACGCTTTGCCAATTTATCATCAGAAGAAGCTTATGTGTTATGTAGTTTAGCTGTAAACTTTCGGATTACGCAAGTGGTGAATAGTCCCCAAAAAGGCGTTCATGGAATGCTGCCAAAGTCAATATTTACCCAGAAAATCGGTTTATCATGAGTTGTCAATAAGCCCCTACTAACTGCTTAGGCAGTATAGTGGGGGCTTGTAAGAGTCTTAGTGATGAGCCTTTCTAATGCTGTCATTAGCGATCATGCCACATCATTTTGATAATAGGAAGACTCAATTTTTATTGGCAAAGGTACCGTATATGTCATGTTCTCTCTCAATGAAGATCATAGACAATGCCTGATAAGCTTCTGTCCAAGCTGCGATCACGGATTCAGTAGCTGCTTCCCCCAATACATCTTTAATCGCTTGCAGTAAGCACTCTCCGACAATCGGATATTCTTCTGGTAAAACATGGGTTTTAACATGCCGATGGGCAATCCTTTCTACCATGATTTTCAGCGCTGGTAAATTGTCAATTTGAGTGGCATAGCTATAAACTGCTGTAGCTCAGATCTTGCACCAACGTCTTATTGCGAAAATCCAAGCTTAAAAGACTCATGATGTCGTTGATTGTACACTGCAATCTACTCCTTATTGAGAAGGTGCAAGATCTGAGGTAGCCAACTTTGCAGGCTGAGAACCATTTGCTTGTGCAGACATATCAAACTGTTCTTTAACCTCTGGGTACTTATGAAACATAATTTCATACATTCGACTTGTGATTTGCTGACCGTGCTTTTTCAAGCTAGGTGCTGTAGATTTAACAATATCTATCGTTTGTTGGCTAATCATAGTTTCTTTCACCCCAATTCTTTTTGAATAATACCAATTTAATGCTTTGAACAACAAGTTACTATGAGCTAGCTCATACTTCCAAGGTAAAAAGAGCTTGATTCCGTAGGCGATAAGGCGCGGCGCACATCCATTTTTCTTGCGCTTACCCTGGCGTTTGAGTGGAGCATCATCATTGAAAAAAAATTGTTATTTCCGAAATGGTGACTTACTCTCAATAGAAAATTCAAATCATGGTTCGGTGCGATTGAGGCGTAACGAATTATTAATTAGTCATATTCGGTTGTACAAGTCGCTTAATTTCACCACAGGCAATATAAGACTTGCCATCAGGCCCTATTTTGATTTCGTCAACAACGTAAAGCATTCCTTCAACACGAACTGAACGGGGAAAACGCATATTCCAATCTGGTTCATATCCGTCGGAAACTACTCTAGCCCGTATCTTGCTGCCATCTTTAACACATTGAACTAGAATGCCGTCCTGGACAGTGTCGGTTGTGGGGAGATCGGCGGCAGTGGCAGGGCCAGTGGATGCTTTACCTGTGCTAGCTGACCTTGATCGCTGACGAGCAACGAAGATATCTGCTTCACCAGGTTGAGCAAAACGGGCGATGTTGCCATGTACACGGTAGAAAGTGCTATCGTTTGAAAGTTCTAATCTTTCAACAACATAACGCGCTCCCTCAGCACGAATAGCGCGAGGAAACTGGACGTTCTTGCTTAAATCGTAGTCATTAGATACGACTTTGATCCGCAGCTTACCCCCTTCACGAATACAGTGCAGTTCTACACCTGAACCGACTTCATTGACAACTGGCATTGCATATATTTCCGAGCCTACTGTGACACCGCGCCCCACCAAATCGCTACGATTGCGTGTCATCGTCTGGTAACTCTGATCTCGCAGTTCTTTACGTCCGGCATTGCTTAGAGCTTTTTGAGCGATTTGACCAGAGAAATATTCCAGTTGCTCGATTTCCTCAGCAATTTCAAAATTCTCGTTTAACCCTTGATTTCGGAGATCATTCACCAAGGTCCGCAGAATTTGTTCAGCTTCTTGATGTCTGCCTTGTTCTGCTTCCTCAAGGGCAGTTTCTTTGGCTTTAGCGATAGTCAGGCGGCTCAATTCAAGGATGATATGACTTGTAGAGGCAAGAGCGGCTTCCTCGACTGTGCCAACCTTAGCGATGATATCTGCTGTGCCTGACACGCTTTGAATCACGTCATTTTCGACAACATCAGCGCTGTAATGCAACTTCATCACAGGTAAGTCGCCAACTAGAGATCTTGATATCTCCAGACTCAATCCCAGAAGTTTGTCTTCCCCTTCGTAAAGTTCTCCCAATGCGATCGCTGTTTGACCTACGTCATTCTGGCTGACTTTAGCAAGACTTAAGGTATTTACCAAGCTGACACCATCAGCCAACTCCAGTGTTACGTTGAGATTCTGACCCACTACTGCCCTGAGAGAGTCTAGCTCAATGCTAAACACTTCACTCGCTTCGTCGATGCTCTGAATAAAGTAGAAGTTGCCATTAGCAGCCCTTGCCATACCGATTAGCAGGTCTTCATTGAAACTCTGACCAAAACCTAAGGTAGTTGTGATCACGCCTTCCTCAGCTTTTTGCCCTGATGTTGCCGTCAGTATCTTGGTGTCTTGAATCCCCATATTGGCGTGACCATCGGTCAGGAGGAGAACACGGTTGACTTTTTGCGGATCAAGTTGCTTCTTCACATATTCGCAGCCTTTGAGCCATCCCCCCGATAAGTTTGTCAGCCCGCCTGCGCTAACCTCATGTATAGAATTCTTCAGCGCCGCCTTATCAGTCACAGGCTGGGGTGGTACAACAGTGTCAACTACATCATCGTAAACAACCACAGAGAGAATGTCTTCTGGCTTAAGTTGCTCTACCACAGAGTCTGCTGCTTTGAGTGCATGATACAAAGGAGCACCTCCCATAGAACCTGAGCGGTCAATTACAAGCGAAAGATTAAGGTTTCGTCGGGGAGATTCAGCTCTGTCAGCACGAAAACGTATGAGAATATTAGTCTTTAGTATAAAGCCTGCAGGGAGAATAGCTTGGTCAAATTCGTAACTTGCGTTAATCATTTTTTTACACTTCTCCTTCGTAGCGAATAATAACTTACAAGCCCTATATAGCTTAGATAGCCAGCCTTATCATAGTTTACCAAATCAAAGCATGATTTTCAGTGTTTATAGTTAAAGCTTAGTAAATTTTTATATCTGTAAATTCCTAAAACCTATGACTTACAAACAAACCCAGAGGACATCCGGCTTGATCAAAGCCATGTAATATCAGGTTCTGTTATTTCTAGCCCTTCTCGATTGAATCACACACAATAATCATAGTACTCCAGCTTTGGACTTTCTTCTTTACCAAGCGTTGGAGCCGATTGGGAAGCGAATCAAACCAGGCATGTATTTTTATTGCTGAGGAAACGACGTATTGAGATTGGTAGGGTTTACAGAAATTTGGAGGCGTTCATCGAACAGTCAAACAGGTGTAGCCCGAACTTTTGGGAGAGTTCTTCACAGACTTTAATTCCCCGAACACTATTACCGTTCGTATCAAGTAGGGGCGAGTAGACTCCAATGCCCATAAGATTTGGAACCACGACGATAATACCACCACAGACGCCGCTTTTTGCTGGTAGACCGACTTTGTACACCCACTCTCCTGCAAAATTGTACATCCCACAGGTATACATTACACTGAGGATGTCTTTGATGTAACATTTCTTGATCGCCTGCTCTTTTGTAATGGGGTTGAGGCCCTTGTTGGCAAGTGTTGCAGCCATCACTGCTAAGTCCTGGCAATTAACCATGATCGAACACTGCTGGAAGTAAAGATCGAGCGCCTCGTCAATTTTTTCGTCTATCATGCCAAAGTTGAGCATCAAATGTGCGATTGCCCGATTGCGATGTCCAGTTGTTCGCTCTGACATGAACGTTGATATGTCAACGAAAATATCATGACCAATATATCGCCGGAACATTTCTAGCATACTGTTGAGCCGTTCGGTTGGACCAGAACCCTTAATCAAGCTTGTCGTGGCGATCGCCCCGGCATTAACCATAGGGTTGTAAGGTCGCTTTGAGCGCTGATCAAGAACGATCGCGTTGAATGCGTCTCCGGTTGGCTCAACACCAACTTTGGTCAAGACGTAATCGCGCCCGTGTTCCTCAAGCGCGAGTCCATACACAAATAGCTTTGAGATTGACTGGATTGTGAATAGGCGATCCTCATCGCCCACCTTGTAAATCTGACCATCCACAGTCATCACGCAAATGCTAAACAAGTCCGGGTTGACTTTTGCCAGTTCGGGGATGTAGTTGGCTAAGGCACCGTCGCGCAGTGGCTTGTACTTGAGATGCAAGTCGTTGAGAAAGGATTGAAGTCCTGCTCGGACAGCATTCTCCTGGTTACTCACGGCTTCAGTATCATCTTGGTTTTCCATGATCAGATGCGTACAAAGTTTGGGGAATTGGCTATAAGGAATGATAAAGTAGTCACTAACCTTTAGCTATAAGCTAGAGGCTTGAAAGAGGAAAATTTACCGGCGTTGCATAATTGAAGTATGAATCAGCCGTATCGCTATGCAATGTCCAACGTGTGGATCAACTCACATTCGCTCATATTGGCAAAAAAGCAGGTAAACAAAATTACCTGCCCTAATCCTTACTGTACTAGTAGCGACTATTATGTTCCCGGACGAGAGCGAATATGATCGGGTATATGATGGCGATCGCCTAATATTTCTAACAAAGGACCATGAACGTCAAATTTCACCATACTTACCGACGCGGTCAAAATATTCACCCGATAGCGATAGCGTCCCAAATCAATTCCTAGTAAACTGCAAAGCATAATCCGAATCGTAGCTTTATGGGATACTACTAAAACATTACCTTGGGGATGTTTTTGTTGAATTTCAGCAATTACAGGCATAGAACGGTTAGCAATATCTACCGCAGTTTCTCCACCTAGTGGTGCATTCCAAGCGGGTTCTGTCAACCATTTTACATAGTTTTCTGCATAATTCTCTTGGGCAAACGATTTACTCTTAGTTTCCCATTCGCCGTAACTACCTTCTCTAAGTCCGTCACGCAACTGCATATCCATACCGATAGCATCACAAAATGGTTTGGCAGTTGCAATTGTGCGCTTCATTGGGCTAACATAAACCGCTTCCCACTTCAATTTGTGATAAACATCGGCAAAACTGGATGCCATCTGCATCCCTTCGGAAGTCAAATCCGCATCAGTTTCACCGCAGAAATTACCACTTTGACTAAAAGTAGTTTCTCCGTGTCGCAGTAAATATATATTGAGTGTCATAGCTTATATCCCGATTGCGATAAAGGAGTTTGTGCAAAAATAAAATACCATTAATCTCGTAATCGAGTATGTGACAGCAGGACAAAGTAATCAACCAAAAAAGTCAATCAACCACAAATTTTTGAAATCGAAGACAAAAGTAGCGGTTTCTCTTGAGATACTGTTTATAGTGGATCTCAGTGTCGTCTGCTAGTGAACACTAGCATAGATTTAGCGCTATATATCTCGAAGTTCTAATCGTGCGGCACCTCTTGGCTAATAGCATCCAACAAAAACAAACCCAAATCTTTGTGCAAGCCTGCATTCTGCTGTGGGCACCCCATTGAATGCAGACATCTTGGACAACCTGTTTCACAATTGCATTCTCCGGCTAGTGCAGAAGATGCTGTGGCAAACTTGGGTAAGTCGTCAAACAGAGCTTCTGCTGCCCCATTACCACCTGCACAAGTGTCAAAAAAGTAAGCAAGCGTTCTTCCTTCTTTTTGCGTAACGATGCCATCCACATCAAGGCTGGAGGATAAAACCACCAACGGAACAGCTTTAATTATTTGGTGTTGGATGCTATGCAGTGCGATAAAATCAGCAGTACTACTCCACAAAGCTTTAAATTTTTCGGGAATTTCGCCCCCTGTAGAGGTGATGATTTCTTTTTTATAATAATTTACTTGGGTAGAGAGTGCTTCAAGCAGTTGTTTATTGAGTTCCACCACTACGCAAGGTGCTTGATATTTGGTAATGTATGGTTCTGAGAAGGTAACTTCTGATTGAAGCTTGATCACTTCAGCACTCTTTAGGGGACGTTTACATGAGGGACAAGTTTTCCCTTCTAGTGGTTTTTTGTGGTTACGGCAGTTGAAGTTTGTACAAGTCATTCCGTAACTGCGCTTCTGTAGGCGATAACCTGTAACAGCTGTCGTAATTTCTCCCCAAACCAAGGTTAAACGCACCCTTCCATCTTGAATATTGGTAGGAATAATTTTATGTTCTCCAAGCTTGGAAAGTGGTTGGATATCTAATTCTGACTCAGCTTCAGTAAATAAATCAGTATCTTTACCTAAAAATGCCAGTACCGCTTCTCCCTTCTGTTCATCCAGACTTTCACTGCGGTAAGCTGTTAACTCACCGCTTTCATCTTGCACCATATATATTGCCTGAGGAAACACCTCTCGATGGGCAAGAGAGAGGGACATACTTTCTAAAGTTTCCCGAGAATGCTTGTCGATTAAAGAAATCGAAGTTTGAGTACTGCTTCTAAGATTAATGTCTTTATGTGAATAACCTTGTCCCCATAGCTTGCCTTTAGCGCTGAGGAAAAGTTTATTTTGTTGTAATAATGAATCTGCAATGACACTAGCAACAGTCCCAAATCGTCTGTTAAGTTCCTTTAACGAGACGCCACTTTCTATGCAACCGCATTCTAAGTGTTTTCCTAAAATTGTCGGATAATCTGGGTTAAAAGCAGCACGCTCTACTTCTCCTGACAGCAGCTGTTCTGAATGCTGGGCATAAAATACATCAATGGGGTTTTGTGCCAATGGTAGGTAAATCACAAGCCCGTGCTGTTTGCGTCCGGCTCTACCGACGCGTTGCCGAAATGACATCAAGCTCCCAGGAAAGCCACGGATTAAACAGCAATCAAGTTCTGGTAAATCGATGCCTACTTCCAAACTTGATGTAGAAATAATCACCTTGATTTGTCCCGTCTCTAGCTTCTGGATAATTTCCTGACGGCGATCGCTCCTTAAAGAACTATAAAATACCGCTACCTGGTTTACCAGATAACTAAGTCCGAGGCGTTGCGTCTCACGTTGGATTAATCCCAACAAACCTTTGACAGCAACGCGGGAGTTGCAAAAAACAATCCCACTTAAATTTTGTTGCATCCAAGCAATAACAATTTTGCCAGCCTCGACATTAGCTGCACTGCTTGGTGCAAAAGACAGCAAGGTACGTCCCTTTGATGGGGCACCACTGTGTTGAATTAGGTGCATTCTTTGGGGTTGATGAGTCCGAACGCTCAATCGCAATGCCATTTCCTGGGGATTGCCAATTGTGGCGCTAGAACAGACAAATTGCAGCGAGTGGGAATCACCACCGACTGCATCGACGGCTAACAGCAACCGCCGCATCAGATTGGCAAAGTGTGCGCCAAAAGCACCAACATAAGTGTGTGATTCATCAATAACACAATAGCGTAATTGTTTGAGAAATTGACGCCACCCTTCACCTTCTTCTCGCCGTCGCACGTTGTAAAGATAGTGGTGCAGTAAATCAGGACTAACCGCCAGTATATTTGGAGGATTGGGGATAAACAAGCGCTGCCGTTCAGAGACTGGTGTATCGCCTGTCATCAGTGCGAGTTTAATGGGGGTATTAGGCAATGCCTCACAGAGCAATCTTAACTTTCGCATCTGGTCAAGGGCTAATGCTTTAAGTGGGAAAATATACAGCGCTGTTGTTTGCGGCTTTTTGATGCATGACTCTAGGATCGGCAGGTTATAACACAGCGTTTTACCTGAAGCTGTCGGTGTGGTGATGCTGACGTCGTAACCAGCACGTAGTTTTGTCAGTGCTTCTAACTGATGTTTGTAAATATGATCGATTCCAATCTTGTGCAGCCCCGAGCGCAAAACAAATGGTAAATCATCGGGTATGGGGTAGATAGTTCCTTCGGTGGAATTTTGGACATCCACTGCCTGAATTGATGCGGCAAATTCTTGGGCGATCGCACGAAATGTTAGAGAGGGAATTTCTTGGATGCGTTCTGAAATTGCTGCGTCAAAACCAGTGCCTTCTGTAAAGCTTGTGCTAGAAGCTAAGGTACTGTTGCTTGCTAGGATGATTTCTTGAGTAACCGCATCTTCCCAATCTGCAAACTGAGTTGGGTTGACCTCTTCAACAAACTTTACAATCAACCGCTTGCCCAATACCGCCATGACTTCCCCTACCCCATGACTGTTCGAGTATATATGCTTACCCGCAGTCAGCCATTCGGGGGGTTCTGGCACTGCAGTGTGTGCGGCGCGGATAATGGCGGCGTAGTCAGTGGGTTTGTTGTTCACTTGGCAATAACTTTTGTTGCTATCACCGCCACTATAGCAATCTGTAGAGGATTCAAGGGAGAATAACATGCTCATCTGTCAACTTGATGGTTGACTTAGCTTCAGATGCTTTGCTGGCGTTCATAGATAAAGTTGAGCTATACTACGCACGCACAACTGTGATGGAACGTCCATTTTTTGTGGTTGTAATTTGTGTTTTTAACCGTTCTTCTATTGATGGTGCCTTGGAACGTTGATCAAAAATAATTAGCCAACCAAAATTTACTCCTAAGCGTGCTAAGTAAGAGTCTAACTGTTCAAGACCGTCTTCAAGCGGGTCTCCCTTTTTAGGATGCCAAACTTTTAACTCGATTCCTAGAGTTAGGTTTCCATATTTGAGACACAAGTCCATGCGATCGCGTCCAATTGCGTATTCGCGTTCGAGTATCCCACCTCCGTTGACAACACGATGCAAAAACGCCATTAATACTATATGTGGTGCTATTTCGTGGTATGCGGCACTACCTAGTAATGGTTCACCATGCTGACGCCAAAATGCTATGAAAGCTTGCAATAAGACATCGGTATCTATTTCACCATTTGAAGTTAACCAACTGGGACTAATGTATGGTAAAGAATCTTGAGTCCCTTGGACTAAAACACGGGGAATCACCTCGCGATAAATAGGATTTGCTATCGTCAATCCTGCAGCAGGATCACGTCGCAATAAACCTAAATCAATCAAATATTGTCGGTCATCGGATGGTGTATCTCCTAATGCAAGTCCAGCAAGAATTGGTTCTATAATTGCTTTTGTTCTAGGTTCTCGAAGTCTTTCGGCGAGAGAATCAAGATGTGTGTCTTGACGTAAAATGAGTATTTCCTTAGCTTTTAAAATATGTTCCTGTGTAATGGCGACACTTCTATCTTTTACCATTTCTTCTACAACTTCTTTCGCTAAAGCATTCACTAACCAAGGTTGCCCTTGAGTTAATTCAAACGCTGTCTCAATAGCTTCTGTTGTAAAAACTTGTCCCGTGTCTTCGGTATGTTGTTGATATAGTTCTCCCACCTCAAGGGCATTAAAATTTCTCAATGTTATTGAACTAACTTTGATATTAAAAGGACTGGATGTATTTAATCTTTCACTTCCGCCTGAAGCTACTTTATAGTCTCGGACATCTCGCAAGCCTATCAGCCCTATAGATAATGGAAAGTTCTTAGGACGACCGCGATAACCATCACGTAACTGCCGTAGAAATGAAATTAGTGTTTCATCCTGCAAAGAGTCAATTTCATCAATAAACAACACCAATGGTCTCTTAGCTGCTTGTGCCCAAGCCCTTAAACTAGCTCTAATCCTTTGTCCTGGTTCCTGATAATGCCAAGTTGGAGGTTGCAAGTCTTGGGGCAGGGAGTCCGCAATTGTATCGCGCCAAGTAGGAAGTATCGCCAATTCTGCGGCACCTGGATCATGACTATAGGGACTTCCCACTTCCGCCGATACCATGACTGCCGCATAGCGACCACCATTCGTTAGTTCCTCAGCAAGTGATAGCATTGCGGTGGTTTTACCTGTTTGCCGAGGCGCATGAATGACAAAGTAGTTTTCTTGGGCTATCACCTGCTGCAAATTAGGCAATCGACCAGTCGGCGAAAGCATATAGTGAATATCGGCTTTACAGGGCCCTGCGGTATTAAACCAACGAGACATGGATCATAAATTTTGATCTGGGTGCAATGCGGATGCTATCAGTGTACCTCATAGTAAGCCCCCAAATAATGAACCCACCTGGATTGCATGAATGTGGGTTCATTGTTTGGAGAATGGGAATTGAAGCGTTTCCCATTTCAAAAAAAGCACTCTTCTTTTTCTGGGCTATCAACTTATTTATACGATACTTCTGTGTTGAGTGAAGTAGTTGCCAAATTGCCAGATAGACTTGAGATGCACCACAGTTAATTTCGGTGTCTTGGGGAAGCGCTTCGGTAACCGAGTGCGATGCCCTTGGCAACGGCTTAAGCCGTATCGCCGTTCTCGACGATTAATTTTTTGCACGTCATAAATAGGTAGGCACAAATAAATTCATGTTTGTAGTTGCGCTTCTCTGCGAGAAGCGCAACTACGAACCTTTACATAAATTCATATAGTTTGGTTTTTCTGTATTAATCTACTTACCAGTAGCTAGAAATTTGTTAATATTTTTGATAGTGCATAAATTGTTTTTGCTGAAACCTATACTTAATTAAGGATTCCAAGCTGAATTTCCTTTTTTATAGGAGAGTGCAATGTCTGGAGTATCTATGGGTTTGTACTGGTAGTAAAATCTAGGAGTTGCAATTGGGAGTGCTAACTCGACAGTCAAATTCGTAAACTTTAAGCTTTAACAAATCTTCAAGTTGCAGTTCTGGAAGTAGTTGAATTTACAAGCGAGGATATCATATCATGACTCAATATGATTATATTGTGATTGGTGCGGGTTCGGCAGGCTGTGTTGTCGCCAACCGGATGACACAAAACAGTGAAACAACTGTGTTATTACTCGAAGCTGGCAATCCAGATACTAAACCAGAGATTCAAATCCCGTTGGAATCCCCCAACGTACCCGGCTCGGAGGTGGACTGGGGATATTTCTCTGAACCAGAACCGTACCTCAATAATCGCAAAATCTTTTGTCCCCGTGGCAAAGTCTTGGGTGGCAGCAGTTCGATTAATTCCATGATTTATATCCGGGGCAATCATCATGATTATGATCACTGGCAGGAATTAGGGAATCCTGGTTGGTCGTACCAAGATGTATTGCCCTATTTCCAGAAATCTGAGAACCAGCAACGCGGTGCCAACGCATACCATGGGGTTGATGGGGAGTTGAGCGTGACCGATCTTGAAAGTACTGTGGTATCCCAACGATTTGTAGAAGCAGCCGTGGCAATCGGATATAATCACAATTCTGATTTCAATGGAATACAGCAAGAAGGTGCAGGACTTTATCAGTTGACGGTCAAAGATGGTAAGCGGCACAGTGCTGCTGCTGCATTCCTGGTACCAATTCTCAAGCGTCCCAATTTAACAACTCGGACAGGAGCGTTAGTGATTCGTTTGTTGTTTGAAGGAATTCGCATTGTTGGGGTGGAATATATGCACTCTGGAATCCTGCATCAAGCCAAGGTTAATAAAGAAGTGATTTTAAGTGCTGGTGCATTCGATTCGCCCAAGCTGCTGATGCTTTCCGGTATTGGTGATGCAGAACACCTGCAAGCAATGGGGATTCCTGTCGTCGTTGATTTGCCAGGTGTCGGTCAAAACCTTCAAGACCACTTTCTCGTTCCTGTGGCACACCAGCTAACTGCGGCGTTACACCCGGCAATTACCAATCCTGTGGCACACGAGGTAATTGCGGCGTTCCACCCAGCAATGACTAGTAATGGTAACGCTGAAGCCGGATTGTTTTTGCATACCGAAAGTAATCTGGATGCCGCGCCCGATTTACAGTTTTTCTTCGGTCCCATGCTGTGGATATCTCCAGGCAAAGCTCTCTCTGGTTTGGGATTCACCGTTACAGTCAGTTTGACTCATCCCCAAAACATTGGGAGTGTCAGTTTGCGTTCGCCTGATCCCAAAGATCCACCGATTATTCGGATGAACTTTCTGCAAAGTCAATCCGATATGCAAAAGGTCCTTGAAGGAGTTAATATAATGCGCAAATTGTTTCAAACAAGTGCCTTTGATCAGTTTCGAGGTGAGGAAATCGGTCCCGGTGCTGAGGTGACTAGCGATGAAGCACTCTTCGATTACATCCGGGAAGTTTGCATTACGGGGTATCATCCTGTCGGCACTTGCAAAATGGGAACTGACCCAATGGCAGTTGTCGATCCCGAACTCCGGGTACGCGGTGTTACGGGGTTACGGGTTGTTGATGCATCAATTATGCCAAATCTGGTCGGGGGAAATACGAACGCACCCACCATTATGATCGGCGAAAAAGGAGCCGATTTAATTAAAGCCGCTCAAGGCGTTTCACAGCAAGTAGCTTCCTCTTTGGCAAACTAACACAGCGTTTAAAATCGGTTTTAGCTAAAACGAGGCTTTTCAAATCCAAAATGGGAATTGCACTGATAGGATTTGATTGGGAACAACGCTATCAATCTTTATATACACCTTGGGACAAAGGAGAACCAACTCCTGGATTGTTGGAATTTCTATCGAATCATCCCCTAAGCGGTAAGATTCTCGTGGTAGGCTGTGGGTATGGACATGATGTCCGAGCTTTATCTCAGCAGGGTCGTCAGGTGGTGGGAGTAGATTTTGCTCCCAGTGCGATCTTCGCAGCTCGCCGCAGGCATCGCATCTGCCCAAAGTTTACCAGCTGTCGGTGACGAAACCTATCTCATCGCCGACATCTTTGACCTACCTAAAGAGTTCGACTCGTCGTTTGATTGGGTTTGGGAACACACCTGTTTTTGTGCCATTGCTCCCGAACAATGGCTTTTGCAGTGAATTTAAATATAGCTGTTGTTGTATTTAATGAAGGTTTTTTATCAGGGTACGTATAAGCTATTATTCCAGCAATAACATTAACCATATAATTACAAACACCCTCCGGGTGACGCTCGAGCTTTTCCTACTTTTCCTACTTTTTCTAC